>JAJYIL010000225.1 GCA_021790055.1 Bacteroidota bacterium | reverse complement strand
CAGGATGAAAGCGGCGGACTTAAAGTATTGTCTGTAGATAATTCCGTTAAAAGCGGGACGAGGATTAAATAATTCCTATATTCAATTACCTTGATTTTATTGGGCTCTATAACTAAAATAACCAAATGAATTTTAATAATTATTAACAGGAGACATTGCAAATGTTTTTACGGGTAGCTGTATTTTTTACTCTTGCTTTTGGCTTAATTCTAACCTCGTGCGCGCCTGAAGGTTCTCAAGCTGTTCTTGCCGAGTTCGGCAACCAGAAGATTACCTTGGGAGACTTTGAAAAAGCATATGATAATAATGCCGGGAAAGATGATGCAGTTGAGAAAGATAGCCTTTCAAAGCTTAAAGATTTTCTTAAGCTTTATGTCGATTTCAGGATGAAGCTGAGAGATGCAGAAATAAGAGGCTTTGACAGCGACTCTGCCATGCAAAATGAATTGCAGGATTATAAGAAACAAGTTGGAGTTACATATTTCCTCGAGAAGCATCTTGTCGATCCGGGTATCCATCAATTATATGAACGACGGAAATGGGAATTCAGAGTAAGTCATATTATGATAAGACCGGATTCCAATGCTAAGCAGCTTGCTGAATCTTTGCTGGACAGCTTAAAGCATGGAGCCGACTTTGCAACCTTAGCAAAAAAATATTCTCAAGACCGGTATTCCGCTCCTGATGGCGGCGACATTTTTTATATCACTGCCGGCGAAGTTCCCCCTTCATTTGAAGATGCAGTTTATGCTACTCAGCCAGGGCACATTTATCCGCATGTTGTTAAGACACAATTCGGATATCATATAATTAAAGTAACCGACAAGCGACCGCGAATTCCTGAGATAAGAGCCAGCCATATTCTTGCCAGCTTCTACCAAAATTCCAAAACGCCTGATACCTTGGCTGCACGGTTGAAAATTGATTCCGCTATGGCTGAGTTGAAAGCAGGAGTGAATTTTGCCGATGTGGCTAAGAGGTTTTCAGACGATTATGGATCTAAGGTGCACGGCGGCGATCTTGGTTATTTTGGAATTCGCGCAATGGTTAAACCATTTGCCGAAGCTGCATTCAATCTGAAGAAAGTCGGCGATATTTCCCCGATTATTGAATCCCGGTATGGATACCATATTATTAAGCTGACCGGTATTAAGCCTTACCCGACTTTTGAGGAAGATAAAGATAAGCTTACAAAAATTTACAAGCAGACAAGGTACCAGGCTCAGTACGACAGCCTGATCGACAATCTTAGAAAAAAATATGACTATAGGCTTAACGATGTTGTCTATAATCAAGTGGCTGCTCAAGGCGACAGCGGTAAGATCAGCCTGGATAATCCCGACATCGATAAGATTAAAAATGACTCACTGTTTTATTTTAATAGCGGTGTTGTTAATGTAGATGATTTTTTTAATAAATTAGATTCGCAGCCGGGAAACAGTCCAAAACTTTTAAATACTGCGGGCTTTAAGCAGGCAGTTGATAAAGTCAGCGGCGATGTCCTTATTGAACAGGAAGCATTAAATCTGGATAAGACAGATCCAAAGTTTGCCAGCCTTATGCAGAACTACAAGGACGGTATTTATATCTTCAAGCTTCAACAGGATGAAGTATGGAATAAATTAAAATTAGACTCTGTTGATTTGTACAAATTCTATCTGGCAAATAAAGATAAGTATAGGTGGCCGGACAGAGTTGAGTTCAAGGAGCTATTTTCACGAAGCGACTCTGCGATAAACTATTATTATAGTCTCTTAAAGCAAGGTGAAAACTTTGACTCACTCGCTTCAAAGTATACTGAAAGAGCAGGGTTTAAAACAAAGAATGGCGACTGGGGATTAGTAGCTGTAACCGGTTCCGATCTTGCCAGGGATGCGGATAAGCTTGATAAGCCCGGTGATTATTCGAAGCCGGTTAGCTTTGAAGGCGGCTATTCAATTATTTATCTCGTTAAAAAAGATCCCGCTCATGACAAGACCTTTGAAGAAGCTAGGGCAGAGGTTTCCGGCGCTTACCAGGAAGCTGAAAGCAAGAGGCTGGAGAATGAATACATTGGGTACCTTACTAAAATATATAAACCGAAAATCTTTTATAGTGAACTTGACAAGGTGTACAAGTCTAATTAGAATAATCTTGACATTCTTTATTGCCGCTTCCTTGTATGAGGGATGCGGCAAAGAATCTAAGCAAAAAAACTTTATTGCGCGGGTAAATGATTCTTATCTTACAAAAAAGGACCTTGCGAGGATGATTGATACTAACTCGGCTTCTAACTTTTATAAGAATGAAATAATCAGAAGCTGGATTAACCGCGAGGTTCTTTACCAGCAAGCCGTTAAACAAGGTATATTAAAAGAAGAAAGCTTTAAGCGGATAATGAATGAATCGCAAAAGGAGCTTGCGGGTTCGCTGCTGCTGCAAAAATATTATAACGACGAAAAGAGCGACTTTGATCCTACGGCAGCAGAAGGTTTTTATAATGACCATAAGGATGATTTTAAGCGTTTCTACGATTCTTATTTGATAAACATGACTATCTTTAATAATGAAGATAAAGCAATTAAGTTCAGGAATATAGCTCTCGAAAGCGATTGGGACAAAGCCGTAAATATTTTCAAGAACGATCAGTCGATTATCAAAGAAGATGGAAATGAACTCCTTTACAATTTTCAAATCTATCCGGTGGTTTTATTCAGGGTGGTTTCGGAAATGGATCCCGGCGAAATTAGCACGGTCATTAAAGAAGGACCGGAACAATATGCCGTAGTAAAGCTTGTTCAGAAATATGATGAAGGCACTGTTCCTCCTTATAATGCAGTAAAGCGTGAGGTGCTTGATGAATTTGTTGCCCAAAGGAAGGAACAATTATTAAACGATTATTTAAGAGAACTTTATTCAGAAAATAAGATAGAAGTAAGAAATTAGGTGTTTAATGAAGATTAAAATTTTATTGATCTCGCTGCTGCTTGTTTGCGGAGCCTTTGCCCAGCAGCAGGTTGTTGACGAGATAGCCGCTGTTGTCGGCAATGAAATCATTATGAAAAGCGAGCTCGATTACCAGGTTAAGCTTACGGCTGCACAGCAAAAGGTCAACCCTTCAACGCCGGGACTTGAACAGCAGGTACTTAATCAGATGATTGACGAAAAACTAGCTTATGCTCAGGCTCTGCTTGATTCTATTGATGTCTCGGATGATGAAGTCAATCAGAGGATAGATTACCAGATAAATTACTTCGAGCAGCAGTACGGCTCTAAAGAAAAAGTTGAACAGCTTTACGGTATGAGTATCGAAAAGATTAAGCGTACGCTTGAAGATCCCGTTCGTAAGCAGTTGATGATCCAAAAGCTTGAACAGAAAAAGTTCGGCGATGTGAGCGCAACGAGAAGAGAGGTTGATGAATTCTTTAGCACTTACAAAGACAGCATCGGGGTAATTCCTGAAAAGGTACAAATTGCCCATATCTTCATGGCGCCGAAAGCAACCGAAGCTATGAAAGAACAAGCTAAAGCGAAAGCCGAAGCAATTTTGGATTCGATAAAGCACGGCGCTGATTTTGCAGAGATGGCAAGAAAATATTCCGAAGATCCCGGCAGTGCTGCCGAAGGTGGCGACCTCGGATGGGTCGGTAAAGGAGTCTTCTACCCGGAGTTTGAAGCTGCTGCCTTTGCCTTGAAGCCCGGCGAGCTTTCGGGCGTTGTAGAGTCTCCCGTCGGTTTTCATATTATTCAAATGATTGAAAGGCGCGGCGATAAAATTCATGTCCGCCATATCCTGATCAAAATTAAAAAAGGCGATCAAGCAGATTCAATCACAATCGGAAAATTATCTGCAATAAGAGATAGTATTGTTAAAGGCGACAGTACCTTTGCGTATTATGCCAAGAAGTACAGCCAGGATAAAGAGTCAAATGTTTACGGCGGCGATCTCGGTACATTTTATATGAACCAGCTTGATCCGACCATGCGCAATATTGTTTCCAAGCTTAAAGTTGGTGAGATAAGCGAACCTAAAAGAATTGACTACGGCTCCGGTAATTATGGCTATCATATTGTTCTTCTTGAAAAGAGAGTTCCGCAGCATCAGGCGAATCTAAACGAAGATTACCAGGAAATAAAAAAATTAGCAGATAACTGGAAGAAGCAAAAAGAATATAATGACTGGATTGACCAGTTAAAGAAGAATATTTATTGGAAAGTGCTGCTAACAGAAAAATAGATGATTAAATTTCTTGCTCTTACTCTTAATCTTAATCGGATGTAAGCCGAGTAAGAGCAAGAATAAGATTATGTAAGTTTAATTTTATTCGATATGAGGTATTAGTTGAATAAAGCAGAAATAATTCCCGATGATGTTCAGCTTGTCGAAAAGTTGAACGATGCGGTCAAAAAAACTAAAGAAGAAATTGGAAAGATTATTATCGGTCAGGATGAGATAATAGACCAACTTCTGATTTCACTGCTGTCTCGCGGGCATTGCCTTCTTGTCGGCGTTCCGGGTCTTGCCAAAACTTTGCTGATTAAAACTCTGGCAGAAGTTCTGGACTTAAAATTCAATAGGATTCAATTTACACCTGATTTAATGCCGAGCGACATTACCGGTACGGAGTTGATTGAGGAAGATCCGGTTACGAAGAAAAGAGATTTTAGATTTATTCCGGGACCAATCTTTGCGAATGTAATTTTAGCCGATGAAATAAACCGTACTCCGCCAAAGACGCAAGCTGCATTGTTGGAAGCTATGCAAGAGCATAAGGTAACTATTGCGGGAACTACCTACACTTTGTCGGAACCATTCTTCGTACTTGCAACTCAAAATCCGATTGAGCAGGAAGGTACCTATCCTTTGCCTGAAGCACAGCTTGACAGGTTCATGTTCAACTTATGGCTTGAGTATCCAACCTTCGAAGAAGAAATACGGATTGTCCAATCAACAACAAGTCAGTATTCGCCAAAGCTTTCAAAGGTAATTTCCGCAAACGAAATTATAGGCTTCCAGGATTTAATTAGAAAAGTTCCGGTAGCCGAAAATGTAATTGAATTTGCAGTTAAAGTAGTAAGCAAAACAAGACCTGGAGCCAACGGCTCGCTTCAATCAATTAAAAGCTGGATAAACTGGGGCGCCGGACCGAGAGCCTCCCAGTATCTTATCCTTGCAGCAAAAACGAGAGCGGTTATCCATGGAAGATTTACTCCCAACATCGAGGACGTTAAAACTGCAATGCTTCCCGTACTTCGCCACAGGATAATTACAAACTTCAGTGCCGAAGCCGAAGGAATTAATTCTGTTGAAGTTATTAAAAAACTATTAACAGAAATTGAATAATCTTTTCGTCTCGGAAATTAATATCAAGTAATACTTAGTTAATATTGATTAATGAAATTTTAGAGTAGGGGAATAGCTGAATTAACTCCATTACTTCAATATTCCAGAGCTTGATAATTCGTAAGTAGAGCAAGTGACTTTAATTCGGTTTTGGCGACAGATAATTTGCAATAACTCTCGTCGCTTTATCCCAAGCCATAATAGGGGACTCCCAGCTTCTATCTAATGCTCTTCTTAGATAAATCACCTGCGAAAGATGATAAAGATTATGCTGGCAGCTATGCAGTAGGTGTTCGTTTATCGTATCTCTATAGATCGG
>JAJYIL010000001.1 GCA_021790055.1 Bacteroidota bacterium | reverse complement strand
AAAGGTTGGTTATAGAAAAATCATCGACTAAAAACATGAATCCGAACTTTGCCGGGAAAAGACTAATCCATTTTATTGGATGAGCAATTATCCAGCCTTCGGCTTTTTGTTTCCAGATACTCCCTTTTTTGATATAAGTTTTTTGTTCAGCATCGGCAATATAGCCTATTTTCCCTTTATCAAATACCTTCGCGTTAAATGCACCGGTGGCGTCGTCATTGGCTCCAATTAAAATATTAACCGGACCAGTAGTAGCCGTATAAACGAAATGCCCGAAATGGCTTTGAGTAAATTCTCCGTAAGCAAAGATGAATAATCCGCAGCTTAGAATTATTACCGCTGCTCTTTTATACTTCATTTTATTTTTTTCTTTACTGAAAAAAATCGCAAATAAAAAAGCCGCTACAAGCGCTCCTCCTATTGGTCTAACGGCTAATGAAACCGCTGCAAGCAAGCCTGAGATGAAGTATGCACCGCGAAATTTTTCATAAAAGAAATAAACGCTTGCAAGCACCAGCATGCCAAACAAAAACTCGGTAAGATTCATTATCACCATACCAAGCGTGTTCAAATAAAAGACGTACAAAAGTACGCTTAAACGGGCATTCTTTTCGCCAAATAATTTTTTTGAAATCCGGTAAACAAAAAACAACTGCAGTGCATTTAGAGTTATATTAAGCAGCCCGATGGTAATTTGAGAATTATATATCGATAGAACAAGAATGAGCACGTTTACATAAAACGGTGCGGTTATGTAATCTTCATAAAGTTGAATTTTTGCCGGATAGAAGCTGTGGCTGGCAATGCATTGTTCTGCAAGCTTAAAATAATATTGCGAATCGCTTTTAAACGGCTCTTGCCAGTATAAGACAAGGACTAATTGAAGAAGAAAATAACCTATTAATATTTTAGATAAGTTCGTTTCAAAAAAAGTTATTAGCTTCTTCATTTAAGCCATCAGTATCTTTCAGAACTTAAACTTTATGGAAAAAATGCTGGCATCTCCAAGCCCATCTATGAAGGGCTGGAAAGCATAATCCAATCCGAAATTTCCCCAGATTAAACCAAAACCGCCGGTAAAGCTTTTTGATTCGTACCCGGATTGATAGCCGCCTCTTAAGGCAATCAAATTATCGTAAAGGATTTCTAATCCGAAATCAAAATGGTTGTCGTTTGCCGGAAGATATTTCTGGAACTCCGCAGCAGCAGTTATACCGAACTTATCATTTAACACATTAAATTTATAAGCGGGACCAATCCTAAAGTCGGTGGGAAGCTTTGTACTTTCATTTTTCAGGATATTCATCGAACCAGCATTTTTCAATACTGCAACAGCGCTTAGTCCGTCAATTGGCGACTTATAATTCAGCCCGAAATCAAATCCCCAGCCTGTTGCTTCTTCGGAATATAAGCCTTCGTACAAATATTTTATGGTTGCACCAAAAGCTACATTGTCGTAAACATAAAATCCAGTTGACATACTGCCGAAAAAGAAATTCGCGTCAAAAGTTGCATCAGGCTGAGCGGTCGCTCTTGTTCTTACCTGAATATCGTTAACAGAAGTGACATTAAATCCGAAAGCAAGCGGTAAACTCCAAACGGTAGTTTGCACACCAAGCACGTTACTGTTTGTCCCCTGAATCCACGAGTTGTGCATCAGCATTACCTCGTTGCCTTTTAGTCCTGCTAAACCGGCAGGATTATAAAAGAGCGATGAGACATCTCCAGAAGAAACAGAACTGACATCACCCATGGAAATATTTCTTGCACTGAAACCAAGCTTGAGGAAAGCCATTCCGCTGTTGCCGGCTGATTGAGCTAATACAGATGAAATCGAAATTATAAAAATCAAAAGGATTTTTCTCATAAACGTCCTATTAAAAATTAACATTGAGACCGATAATATGCCTGGCTTCAGGTGAATATGGTTCCACCACAAAGGCATAATCGACGCCAAAAATTATTCCGGCAATCTTTCTAAAATAAGAAAATCCAAGCGAAGGATTAGACGGATAATCCGAGTTGCTCAAATTGAACTGGTCGATTCCGCCGCGGAGAAATAAGCCTTCAAAAATGTTGTATTCAACTCCAGCCCGCAAAATATTTGTGCCGGCATTGCTGTTTTCAAATTCAGCCGAGGCTATTATTCCAATCTTTTTATTCGAATAGCTTACGCCGATTTTCTTAAGTAAAGGAAATTTATCTGTCGTGTTTGTGCCGTTCTCTTGATAGATTGGCGAAGTATCCCATTTATATTGGCTGTTCAAATCCGATATTACAAATGAAACGTTCCAGCTTTCATTTATCTTATAAAGAGCGCCTAAATCCAAGCCGAAGCCGGTTGAATTTATTTGTTCGTATAATTTATAATAATAAAACTTAATAGAAATACCGAGCGCAAATTTCTTGGAAAACCTGTTTGCTAATCCTAAAAAGAATTGGTTCTCCGAGGTCGAAAGATAGCCGGTTTTATTGCCGTCGTTATCCCTGCCGTCAATCTTACCGACGCCTGAGTTAATTATTCCAGCACTTACACCTGCAGAGTTCCTTGGCTCACGGTTTGGATTTGCCGAATCACTTTTAGAATAAAAATCAAAACGCCTTGTAAAGTTCAAAAAGTTAAGTGAGCGGTCTAAAGATAATATTGAATACGAAGTTTGAAATGAGTTGCCGTCCTGAAAAGCAGATAATGCCGGGTTGTAGTATGAAACCAAATTCCCTTCGGTTACCGAAGACATGGCATTTCCCATTCCCATACCTCTTGCGCCGAATCCCATTCTAGAAAATGCGCCGGGCATGCTGCTAATCGGGCTTACCTTGGGCTGAGCAAAAATTGCTGCCGGTAAAAACAAAGCTATAAATAAATATTTCTTCACCTATTTTTCCTTTTGAATCCCGATAAATTATTGTATTACCAAAATTTTCCCGTAAACCGGTTTCTGCGAGCCGACGTCGACGCGGTAAAAATAAACACCATTGGGAACTATGTTGCCTGCCTGGTCTGTTCCGTCCCAGTAATCAATCGTGCCTGACGGCGAATCGATTACGTGCGTCGGGTTTCCGCGGTTAGTATTTTCAATAATTGTCTTTACTATCTGCATGCTGAAATTAAAAATTCTAATTGTAACCGGTTCACTTCCGTTTGTCGAATATTTTATTTTCAAAATATCGGTGCGCGGATTAAATGGATTCGGGTATGCGTAAGAATCCGTAGAAGATGCCAACGGCTGTGAGGCGAAATAAACATTCCACTTGCCTTGCCACATTCCACCGGTTTCATCAAGACGCGCAAGACCATCTCCGGAACCCAGCCAGATGTAGTTACCTTGAAAAGCTGCTGCGTAAAATGATTGTGTAAGAATTGAAACACCGTTGCTAGCATCCGTAATTGTAGTTGGCAAAATCCAATCTTTTCCGTTATCGCTGGTTCTAAAAGCTCCCGCATCGGATGGCGCTATAATTTGATTGCTACTAATTCCGAAGTTATAAACTTTCTGTTGGTCAAGAGTTGTTTGCCAGTTCACTCCGCCGTCTTTTGAAAAGCTGACAGCATAGAATTCGTTCTCGCCTGCTGCTTTCCATGTACCTGCCCAGATTGTATTATCTGAATAGTTGTATCTAAGCGCAACTACCCAATTGCCACTTATCGGATTGTTTTCGTTTGTATGATTGAACTTAGTCCATGAAGGATATTGACTATTTGCATTGGTAGTAAGATTTATTCCTCCCGCAGTTCCTGCATAAATTGTGGAATCATTTATTGCAATAATGGAAAAGCCTTCTAAATTATAATTGTTGACATCACTACTTTTTCCTTTTACCGGTGTATAGTAAATATTAAGCGTGTCGCTTGGTTTTATTGAATTAAGAGTATCAGGAGGAAGAATTACTCGCTGCCATGTTTTTCCCATGTCTGTGCTCCTGCGAACTCCTGCGGCAAATGAAGCAATCCAGATAGTTCCCGGAGTAAAAGTCATATCGAAAATTACATTCTGTTCGGCAACAGTAACCGGTAACCCATGAATTTGATTAATACCATAAGTTGTAATAGAATCTGATTCTTTATCAACTGGTTGAGGGATTGTAGTCCAGTTTTTTCCGGCGTCGGTTGTATATCTTAATCCGCTGCCGGCTTGAACAGATCCTTGCGATGTGTTTTCATCATGAGCAGTAGCCGCCCAAAATGTTCCTTTATAATATCCGATTGCAGAAATACTTTCGGAGCCGAAAGCAGGTGTGCCGGCAAAGTTTGTCCATGTAGCACCTCGGTCAGTTGAAAGGCTTACGCCGGTTCCCATTCCAAGCCATACGGTATCGCCGACAGTTATAATATCCGTAATGCTGTTGCTTGAAGGAGTACTGCTTAAAGCAGGTTTATCCATCTCGTTTTTATTTCCGAGGATAAAAGATTCGGGCTTAATCTGGGGGAATAAAATTCCAGTTGAGAAAATTATAATAGAGAAAGAAAACAATAAATTCTTTTTCATTTAATAACCAGGTAATGAATTATTTTATTGCTTAGAAGCCCGCCTTTATCCTGTGCCTGGAATTCCCATTTAAATGTACCTTTTGGAACTCCGGATGAGGGAAGTTCAACATAAGTAGAATAAATTCCGTCACCGGCAGTTACATCTCCATGAGTTCCATCGTCATACGTGATAATTGGATTTTGCGAAGATGGATGACCGTCAGGTGGGATATAAGAATTAAAAAATACCGACTTTATATCATTCAATCCGTTATCATCATGAACAAATACCGAAACAAAAATATTTATTGTTACAGATTGAATAGTTTCTGTATCCGGCGCGACTAAATTAGAAATTACCGGTGCAACATTCCCCTGACCGTTATCAAATACAAAAGTACGGATAGCAGCAAGATTGGTTTGGTTTGAAATATCGGTAACAAAATATTGTATTTGATAGATTCCTTTCGGGTAATAACGGCTTAACGGAAATTTATTTGAGTAAATATTATCTCCTCTTACCGTATCGCCGTTATCGGAAAAATTTCCATTGTCATATAAAATAACCGGGTCGGTGTTCAGTTGTGAGTTATCCGAAGCGATTACATTTGCTGAAACAGTTTGGATATCTTTTGAAGTATAGAACCCAATACTGATTGTCATTAAAGAATCGGACGGATCATACATAACTGAATCGGCTCCGTAAACTTTAGAAACTTGATAGCTTGAAGGAGTTGAATCAACTACGTTGTTAAAGTTCTTTTGGCATCCCCAAAAGATGAAAGGCAAAAGTATAAAAATGTATTTTTTCATCTGTCCAAATATTTAATTATAAATCACTTAGCTCAAGGTAAAAAAAAGTGTACTAAAGTCTTTTACCCCATTGAAATCATAAACGGAGTCGGTGAAAACGAAATTATAAAAATGAAAAAGCTTAGATAACCGATAAGTTTTCTTGTCGCATCCAGTTCGCTGTCATCCGGTACCGGAGGGTGCTTAAGCTTAATGATAAAATACAAAAGCAGCGCCCAGAATAACCATCCCGACCAGCCAAAGTTAGTGCTCATGTTTAGAAAAGCTTCTACAAATCCGAGTAGTCCAAGCACCATCAAGATTGCAAAAGATACTACTGCAATCTTAAAGTGATTCTCTTCTCCGAACATCGTGTAGGAAACATGCCCACCATCCAATTGACCAACCGGAATCATGTTCATTGCAGTAACAAATAATCCGAACCAACCAACACATAAGTAAGGATAATGATAAACTTCCGACATCGGCGGAAAGAACTGACCGCTGTGAACAAAAATCATTTTCAAAAAAGAAAAAAGGATAGTGTTTCCGAAAGTTAAGTCAAGCGCATTCTTTCCATAATTAGGAGAAAAATAATCGGGATGAATTGCCAGCAGATAATTTATTCCAGGTACATGAGTGAAGCCGTAAACCAAAACGATTATGCATGCAATAAAGCCGGCTATCGGTCCGGCAACTCCAATGTCGAACATCGCCTTCTTTGTATAAATCGGCGACTTGGTTCTGATTACCGCGCCCATCGTTCCGAAGTTTATAAAGATCCAGATTGGCGGGAACGGGATGTAATACGGCAATGTTGCTTTTACCTTGTGGTACATCGCCGCAAAGTAATGCCCAAACTCGTGACAGGAAATTATAAACATAATTGAAACGGAGTACGGCAGCCCTTTCATCAAAAAGGATAATTGATACGGACCCGGCTGCGCACTTATCCACTGCGCTCCGGCAATTGTTGTTGTAATGAAAGTAAGCACAAATAAACCGGCATGGACAAGATAATTCTTCTTGTCTTTCTCCTCAGGGGCTGCACTTTGCTGCGGCTCGTATTTGTCAAAACGTGATATATCGCTATAATATTCAGGCATTATAAGTCAAAATTAAATCCAACTGACGAATAGTTTTCAAATATATTGTAAAGCTCGCCGTGAATGCTCTTGCCGGAAGTATATGAATAATAAATTTTAAATCCTTTCCGGTTATATTCACTGAACTTTATTCCAGTCATAAAGATATTGTTGCCGAAGTAGCTGCCAATCTGCGACAGTTTAAAATCATCTGCAGCAAAAGGTACAATAGATTTTAGAGGGAATAAAGTGAAATAATAATCAAAGCCGGCTTGGTAAATTTCCTTTCCGATTCCATCCGGAATAACGTGGATTAAGTAAGTCATTCCAGCATACACTCGTAAAGTATTGAACTGGTAGAACGGAAGCAATTCAAAAAACTCGCGGCTGTAAACAAACGGCTGGTAATTGCTCAGCCAACTACCGGAGCTTTTATCGAACCTGCCGTCAACTAAATGAGCACTGATATGACTGAAGCGAAAACGAAATCCGTACTTATTATCGCCATCAATGATTTTATATCCGCTGTTCAAACCAAAAAAGTAATCGATAGTTTCTACCGGGAAGCGAAAATTATTTTCACTTCTTAATCTTGTAAAAGTAAAAAGATCTGCACCGAATGAAAGCACGCTGTTATCGCGGCTAATTCTATAAATGTCATTTGATGTTCCAATATCCAGCCGCAGTTTATCCGCATTGGTTAAATACGATACTCCATCGCGTGCCTCAAGAATGTTTGCCGTGAACGGTCTTATGTTTAAGCCAGACGGAAACCATTCTCCATTTGTCTGAGAGTTTGCCTGAGTGCAGTAAAACGCCGATAATAAGAGAACCATAATTACATATTTTAGAATAGCCGCTGACGCCTTGGAGTAATGGGTTAGTGGAGCAATGGAGTATTTTAACATTTGGGGAAAATTGTCAATTCCTTTATTCCAATATTCCATTACTCCATTATTACAAAGAGGCGTTTTAGCGTAGGATAATTTCCTCATTTACCTCAATTCCGAATTTGTTAGCATCTTTTTATGAATTTTCTGTCTAACCAGTTTATTGTAACCGTATTTAAATTTTGAAGGAAGACTTGCAATAGCATAACTATTCGTCGGGAATGCAAACGAAGGCTCAAAATAACAGTTGACAGTGCAGCCCTGACAGAAATCAAACCTACCTTCCATCTTTTTATAGTATTTTAATTTTTCGCTTTCTCTAATTTCTTTTATCGGTTTATCGATTGGAACTCTCTCATTACCAAAATGATAGCACGGCAGAATAATCTCGTTGTAAGGAGAAATTACTATGACGCGAGAAACAGCCTTGCAAAGCGGTTTACTTACATCGTTGCCGCCGTTCCGCCTAAGCTTTAGATAAGCATCATTCATGTATATATCAAGTTTGCCTTCGGAATATTCCTGGATAAAATCCATCGCTTCATCGCTCAATCCCGGATTACCGAAATAAGAAAATACCGGATTAACGATGAGCACTAAATCAAGTTTAGAAGCGATCTCATGCAACCGTGGAAGTTTTTTATAAGTCTCGTTCGTTACCGTAAAAAGAATATCCGGAAATTCGCCGAGAGATTTGGCAATCTCTATACTTTTAAAAACATGGTTGTAACAATTCACTTTCCGGATTTTATTATGTTCTTCTTCATCCGGTGAATCTAAAGAAAAGTGAAGAAGATTAATTTTACCTGCAAGCTTCTTCGCAAACTTAGGGTAAAGCAAAGCATTTGTGGTTATGCTTGTTTGCAATCCATGCTCATGCGCAAATTCAGCCATCAAATGTATTTCCTGATGAAGTAAGGGCTCGCCGCCGGTTAAGTCGATGAACCTAACTCCAAGCTCTTTCAACTGCGAAACATTAGATTTAAAATCTTCCAGTTTAGCATAAGGAGTGCCGGCAAAGTTTTCATGAACGCCGAAATGACAAAACTCGCAAAACGCATTGCACCGGTAGGTAACGTAATAGTTGCACAACAGAAGCATCAGTATTCTCTTCCCTTCCAGACTACTTTTCTGTCAATCCCTAAAATAAAAGGCAAAGCTATCACGTAAAGCAAATAATAAATTTGAAAGTGTAAAAAATATTTTAGATTCTTAGTAAGCCCAAGCTGCTTGTGTACAAAGTAGAGGACAAAAAAATCAATTGCTAATTTAAAGACCGCCAAATATAACCATACAGGCGAGAAAAATAAAGGAGTAAGCAAAACACAAATGTTGGTTAAAAAGCCCCACGCCATTACAAGGTAGCCGCGGAACGGGACTTCAATGCCGCCTACTGCCCACCGCTTTTTCTGGCGGTATAAGCTTTTATAATCGGAACATGGAATTGAAGTAATCAATGCATCCTTATCAAGAGGCAAAATAATTTTGTACTTGCCAAGACAATAGATTGACCACAACAAATTAAAATCTTCCGTAACGCTGAACGGAAGATTTTCATAGCCTCCGACTTCTTGATAAGCTTTTTTGCGATAGGACATGTTGTTGCCTATACAGCTAATAGGTTTGTTTAAGTTAATTGTTCCCGCTGCAACTGTAAGCAGGTAAATAAAATCCAATGCCTGCATTCCGCCAAATCCGTTTTTAGCATCTTGAGTTGTAAAACCGTTAACCGCACCAACATCTTCTTTATAATAGGACGCCGTAGTCTTAACCCAAAGCGGATTGACTTCACAATCTGCATCAGTAGTCAAAATAATTTCACCACTTGCCAAATCAAGCGCATTTGCTAACGCATTGGTCTTGCCTTTCAGCATCCCGATTTCTTTTTTCGTTACAATCTTTTTGAACTTTGGCTTATCGCAGATAAACTCGTCGATTATCTTCCCGGTTGCGTCTGTAGATCTGTCGTCTACCAAAATAATTTCAAGCTTCCCTTCGGCATAAATTAAATTATCCAATGACTTCATGCACCTCAGAATATTTTTCTCCTCGTTCCTTGCCGCTACAATTACAGTTGCTGACGGTAGCTGGGTTTCTTTTATCTTTGGAAATTTTTTTGAAGTGCCGATTACAAAAATTACGGATTGGATAAAATATCCGCTTAATGCTATCAAAAATATTATTTCAAGCATTCAGAAGGCTCTCCAAATTCAAAACCGGACTTACCGGCATAATCAGCAATAAAATTAATCGAATCCAAAATTATATCTTTTGATTTTAAGCTATCGTGAAGGACAATGATGGAATTCCGTTCAAGATATTTTGTCACAGCAAATTTAACAACTTTGAAATCATTTTTATAATCTCTTGTCAGCAGCGACCACATTACATTGGTAAGGTCCCTTTCTAAAAGCATCCTTTTTGTCTTAAATCCGAACTTGCCGTACGGCGGTCTAAAATATTTTATCTTATATTTGAATTCATCTTTCATCAAATCGCACAATGAATCAATTTCCGAATGTATTTCAACTTCATTAAGCTTCGTTATAATTTTGTGGCTAAACGTATGGTTACCGATTTCATGACCACCGCTTAGAATCTCATTTACAAGATCCGGGCTTTTTCGAATATTGTTTCCAACACAGAAGAACAGCGCTTTTATTCCTCGCTTCTCAAGCAGATATAATATTTTTGTAGTGTTATCCGGGATTGGTCCGTCATCAAAAGTCAATAAAAGCTTGCCGTTAGTTGTATTCCATTTATATTCTTTGAAAATTGATTTTACAACTCCGGGAGGATTGTGGCTGTATCTCAACCTTTTATTACTCCAATAGGTCTTAGCTTTGCAACTTTGTTGGTTATACCTTCTTCATGCATAACGTTAACAACGTCTTCAACATCTTTATACGCGCCGGACATTTCTTCGGCAATTGTCTTGTAGCCCTTTGCTTGAATAACTATGCCTTTGTCTTTTAATTCTTGAACGAGATCTCTTCCTTTTGCTTCTTTCATTGCTTTAGTTCTGCTAAGATTTCTTCCGGCGCCGTGGCAAGAGCTTCCAAATGTTTCCTCCATCGCTTTCTCAGTCCCTACCGCAACGTAAGAATATCTTCCCATATCGCCAGGTATTAAAACCGGCTGACCAACTTCTTTATATTTCTTTGGTATCATTTCGCTGCCGGGTGGAAAAGCCCTGGTAGCGCCTTTACGATGTACACAAACCTGCTTTACTTCACCGCCTATTTTGTGTTCTTCAATCTTGGCGATGTTGTGGCAAACATCGTAAACAAGATTGAACTCAAGTTCCGACTCTTTCATTCCGAAAGTTGACATGAAGCTTTTTTTAGCAAGATGCATTATTACCTGACGGTTATTCCATGCAAAGTTTGCTGCCGCCTGCATTGCAGCAAGATAATCTTTTCCTTCTTTTGAATTGATCGGCGCACAGGCAAGCTGCTTATCAGGCAGATTGATTGCATAATCATCGCTTGCTTTAAGCAATACTTTTAAGTAGTCATCGCATATTTGGTAACCAAGTCCGCGCGATCCGGTATGTATTAAAACTACAATCCGGTTTTTTACTAAGCCGAATGCTTCCGCTGCTTTAGGATGAAAAATCTCGTCGACCACATCAACTTCAAGAAAATGATTTCCTGAGCCGAGAGTTCCTGCCTGGTCGTATCCTCTTTCAATCGCACGCGCGCTTACAACATCCGGGTCGGCATTTTTTAATGTTCCGCTCTCTTCTGTAAACTCAATATCCTCAGGTCTACCGAGACCATTCTCAAGCGCCCAAGCTGAGCCTTTAATCAATATACTTTTTATTTCGGTAGGAGAAAGCTTTTTTATTGCACCTTTCGCTCCGACTCCGGTAGGAATATTCTTAAAGAGATTTGAAATAAGCCAGTCAATTTTGTTTTTTACTAAATCATATTCTAAAGACGTTGTTGCCAGCCTTACGCCGCAGTTAATATCATAGCCGACACCGCCGGGAGAAATAACTCCATCCGATAAACCGGTTGCAGCAACGCCGCCTATAGGAAATCCGTAGCCCCAGTGTATATCAGGCATTGCAAGGCTGTACTTCTGAATACCTGGAAGATGAGCAACGTTTACAACCTGCTTAAGCGCATCTTCATTCTGAACTGAGCGCTCAAGCATTTCTTTGGAAATGTATATCCTGCCCGGCACATGCATTCCGCCCTGTACAGGAATTTCCCAAACGTTGTCTCGTATTTTATTTAATTGAATATTCATAATCTCTATATATCAAACACAATTATTGTCTTATATTTCCCGTCGCCGTATTTTATATCCATCTGGTGAAAGGTTACGGCTTTAATTTCAATTTTTAATTCATGCTTATTTTCTTCAACCGGCTCTCCGGTAATTTTTATCTTCGCCTCAAATTGCCTTTCATTTTCCTTAACGGTTATATTCTTGACCTTAGAAAAAATCCATTTCTTTACAAACAAAAGATAATTTAATTCCGATAGAAAATGAACCAGCAGTTCTTCTAATGAGCGGTCATTTATTTCAATTTCTTTTTCTTCGGGTTTATCTAAAGAAAAATTTCCGGCAACGGAATCCTTCCATGCAAGCGCAGATATGATGAACAAGTCATTATAATTCTCAGCGGAGACTTCTGCTGCAATATCTGCTGTGTGGTCTATAAATTTGTACGTGCCGGTCATATCAATAATAATAAAATTGACGCAAATATAATTTAACAATATTTAATGATTCTAATTGAGCATTGAAAATTGAGTATTTAATATTTTTTAAATGTTCAATGTTCAACTCTCAACTTTCAATATTCAATTAGCTTTGTTTTATAAAATTGAATAACTTCTTTAGTTTTATACGAATAGATATGCACGACATAAACCAGATAGTTGTTATAGAGTAATAAAATTCTTAATCATCCTCATTCAACCGGCATCCTGGCACAGTTAATTGTAATTATGGCGTAGATGTTTTTTATTCTACCTTAGGTACGATTTATTCTGCCTTAATTGAATTCAATTAACAAAGGTTATTGATTCAATAATTTTCTGTTAAGAATTCCCGCGTCTACATGTGTTTTATACTATTATATTCATCAAGCTTTCGTAATTTTGTATTTTCAATTACCAAAAAATTTAATGAAGCATCTGCACGAACACCAAAAAGGAATACTTGCCGTTTTTGCAGCCGGACTTTTATGGAGCACCGGCGGTCTATTTATAAAGCTTGTTACATTTAATGCAATACAAATTTCTTTTTTCAGAAGCTTTTTTGCCGCCATTGTATTTCTCGTAATATTTAAGAAAGAAATTTTCTACGCTAACATTTTTACCTTTATAAATGCAGCTCTCTATTCCGGAATTCTTATCCTCTTTGTAATGGCAACAAAGATGACGACTGCCGCCAACGCTATCTTTCTTCAATATACAGCGCCTATTTACGTATTAATATTCGAACCGATTATCAACAAGACTAAATATGAAAAGATAAACATCGTTACAATTTTCTTTTGCTTCATCGGGATGGTTTTGTTCTTTGTCGGCAAGCTTTCTTTAGGCGATATAAGAGGCAACATATTAGCGTTGCTTTCCGGTATTGCATTTGCCGCATTTCTTTTGGGCATGAGAAAGAATAA
The DNA here is from genome assembly GCA_021790055.1 of Bacteroidota bacterium. Classification (GTDB taxonomy): domain Bacteria; phylum Bacteroidota; class Ignavibacteria; order Ignavibacteriales; family Ignavibacteriaceae; genus FEN-1297. Next base: position 14,748 of record JAJYIL010000001.1, on the reverse strand, counting down.
AAAGGAATACCAGTTCAGCTCTATCTTCTATGGGAATATTTTAGTTTCGGTTATATGCTTGAGTTCAATATTTGATATTACAAGCTTCACTGTGCCGAATTTTTTAATGGTATCTTTTCTCGGGATTTTTCAGATAGGAATTGCGTACGCGGTCTTTAGCTATGGATTGAAGCGCGTCTATGCGATTGAAGCCTCGCTCATCTCGATGATAGAGCCGGTATTAAATCCTGTTTGGGTATTTCTCGGCTACGGAGAGGTTCCATCGTTAATGGCAATTGTTGGCGGCATAGTAATACTTGCAGCAATTTCAATTAGAGCTTTTGTTTTTGAATCACCGATAATGAAAGGAAGATTGAAAAGAGTTATTTCGTAGCGCATGCTACAAACATTTCGTTTTTATAGAACAATGAAATCAAACCAAATACATAACTTCGTTAGGAATTTTACATATTGATGGCTATGCCAGAAAGTTTGTATACAAAATATCCCCCCTCATCACAGGAACTCCGCCAGGATATTTATGAATAGATGAATATTTATCTGTTCTTAACGCGCTTTCACACAGCCTCTTTAGCTGATGGCAATTAACAAATTTTAATTCCGTAATACTCGTGGCTGGTAAGAGCCGCGAAGTTGCTTTATTTTTTGTCTTTAATAAATCCGTATTTTTGAATATGCTTATATGCAAAATATCCTGCTGCAGACATACTGGCTACTCCAAGGAAATATCTGACAGTTGCCATTAATCCCTTTTCTTTGAAAAGAAAATTTTGCATATAAAGATCGGCTTTTAGATTTCCTCCAGGCTCATCAAAAAAGAAAGCCGATTGCCTAAGCCTTGCCATCGATATTCCCCATGCATCCTCGGAGCTTGTTCCTGTCAAGTTCAAATCATCATTATAATTTATTGAAGGCATGAAATTATTAGTAAGATGATAATTTAAGAACGGATTGAATATCTTAGGATGTAATACCGTGCTCGAGTCCATTTTGGTATTTAGTTTAACACCCGTATCATTTTGTGCAAAACTCCTTTGTTGAAAAATAATTATTACAATGATTGCAGCATAAAAGACTAAGCCTTCTGCATGTTTTATTTTATGCTTCATAATCCAGCCTATCCGAAATATGGATGAGTATTCCTAAGCAAATATAAGCCTAATTCAAATCACATTTCTTAGCTTAGAAAAATATTTTTTGCTTGTGACGGAGAGACACGGTTGACTTTTTACCTGCCTAAGCATATATTTCAAATAAATTTATAAATTTAAGAGGGTTTTATATGCCAGAAAACAACGATTTTCTAAAATACGTTCCAATCTTTTCAGAATTGGATGACAGTACTTTAGACCAGATTTCAAAACTCGGAATTCGGAAGAGTTTCTCGAAGGATTCGGTTGTGCTTTTTGAGCATGAAACCGGGTCTGCGCTGTTCGTCATCATTAATGGTAAAGTGAAAGTTTCCAGGGTTAGCGATGACGGTAAAGAAGTAATCTTAACTATTTTAGGCGAGTCCGATTTCTTCGGTGAAATGGCAATACTGGACGGACAGTCCCGTTCTGCCAATGTTACCGCAATGGAAGATTCGGAGCTGTTCATAATTCAAAGAAGTGAGTTTTTAGATATGCTTCACAGCCATCCGGAGATTGCCGTAGCATTGCTTCAAGAACTTACTTCGCGGCTACGTGCTGCCGATATGAAGATCAAGTCTTTGTCGTTAAAGGACGCCGAAGGCAAAGTAGCTACTGTAATTTTACAGCTTGCCGACGATCTCGGGAAAATACGTCAAGGTACGGTTGAGATTGAAAAGCTTCCTTACCAGCACGACCTTGCAAACATGGCAGGTACTTCCAGGGAAACTATTTCGAGAACACTTCACTCGTTTGCTAAAAAGGGTCTGGTAGAACTTGACGGCTCACGCCTCAGAATTATGGATTACGAAAAATTCAAGGAAATGTTTAGCTGATAATTATTGATGAACGGGAAAGTAGATCTACATATTCATACGTTTTTCTCGGACGGTTATTACTCTCCCGTTGAAATTGTTTCTAAAGCCAAAGAACGCGGACTGGATACAATAAGTATAACAGACCATGACAACCTTGCCGGTATTATTGAGGCTGCCGAAGAAGGCAGGAAGATAGGTATAGAAGTAATCCCGGGGCTTGAAATTAGTACTGATGTAAACGACAAGGAGATACATATACTGGCTTACTTTTTCGAGCCGGACAATAAGGAGCTTGAAAGGTATCTCGTCTTCTTTAGGGAAGAAAGATTAAAGCGTGCGGTTAGAATTGTTGAAAAATTAAAAACGCTTGGATTCAGTATTTCGATTGATGACGTTCTTGAAAAAGCAAAGAATTGCGCTGTTGGAAGACCGCATATTGCAGAAGTGCTGTTCGAGAAGGGTTTAATATCTAATTACTTTGAAGCCTTCAATAAATATATCGGCAACGGCTGCCCGGCTTATGAAAAGAAGGTTCATCTTTCTCCGCAAAGCGCATTTAAGATAATTACCGACGCCGGCGGCTTAAGCTTTGTTGCGCATCCGGGTCCGATGAACGACAATCTGTTAAAGGATTTAATCAGCGCAGGCGTCGACGGTATAGAGGTTATTCATCCATCGCATTCACAGCAGTTGATAAGATTTTATAAAGGTATTGTAAACGAATATTTCCTGCTGGAGTCGGGCGGTTCCGACTTTCACGGCGGTAAAAGAGAAGACGAGAATAACCTGGGGAAATTTACAGTCAATTATTCAATAGTCGATGCTATGCGGCAAAGACTGCTAAGGAACACAGCATAATAATATGAAAATCTTCGAAGGAAGCTATTCCTGTTCAAATTTCAAATTCGCAATTGTACTAAGTAAATACAATGATTTCATCGGGCAAAAGTTATTGGATGGAGCAATTGACTGCTTAAAGCAATATGAGTGTCCCGGAGAAAATATCGACATTGTTAAAGTTCCCGGCGCTTATGAAATTCCTCTGGCGGCAGAAAGGCTTGCCGAAAAGAAAATCTACAATGCCATAATTTGTTTAGGCGCCGTTATAAGAGGAGCCACACCGCATTTTGATTATGTTGCCGGTGCGGCAAGCAATGGAATTTCAGAAGTTTCTTTGAGGTACAAAATCCCGATTTCATTCGGGGTTCTTACAACTAACAACGTTGAGCAGGCAATTGAAAGATCCGGCACAAAAGCTGGTAACAAAGGCTGGGAAGCTGCTCTCACTGCCATCGAAATGGCGGACTTGATGTCTAAAATATGACATTATGCCAAAGGTTAAGAATTTTTTTTATCCTCTTATTGTATTTCTCTTTGCCTTCAGCCTTTACATCTTTTCTATAAAATCTCCTTTAATAGCTGACGAAAGTTATTTTATACAGCGAAACCAGGTTACTTCCTTAGCAAATTCTCTTTCGCTTTTTAATAAGAAGGATTACGACGGCTACTATTACCGCCCTCTGCCGGATTTTATCTCAGGCATTTCTACTTTAACTTTCAAGTATAACGTGCCTTGTTACAGGCTGCTGAACAATCTACTTCATGCAACGGCGGCAGTATTAGTTTATTACTTTTTTCTTCTGCTGCTAAACGACAATCCGAAGAAAAAATTAATTGCCCTTTTTGCGGCTTTATTTTTTGCATGTTTCCCACTTCACGATTATGCAGTAATCTGGCTTACGGACTTATTCGAAAGAGTGATGATTATCTTTTACTTAGCCGGTTTAATTGCTTTCATTCGTAAGCGCTTCAAGCCGGGTTTCTTTTCAATGCTTTCCTTTGCACTGTCCCTGCTTTCAAAAGAAATGGCGTTCAGCTTTCCGCTTATAATAGGGCTTCTATATTTTTATTTTGGAGAAAAGAAATACAACTTAAAGAAAAGTATTAATGCGCTTCTTCCCTACGTAATTATTATGGCAGCATTTATACTGATAAGGATTATACTTTTTAATAACGACGTCTTCACAGCCAGGGATGCTCATTCGACAGGGACTTTAATTGATGTTGTAAAGAACTATTTTATTTTCACAGGACTGCTTGTCTTTCCCTTTTTCTTGAGAGAGATGCAGTCATTCTTACTGATGCATAAGTTTTTCGCCGCTATAATTGGAATTGCTGCAGCAACTGGCTTTGCATTTATATTCTTTAGGCGGAAGAAAAAGAATGCTTTAGTTTTATTTTTTATCCTGTTCATTATACTCACTATAGCCCCGGCAAGCAGGCTAATGATGCGATGGTACCTATATCTTCCGTCCGTTGGCTTTACCGGTTTAATTTCATACTTGATCTTCTCAATAAATATTAAGCAATTAAGATTGCCGGTTATAATTTCAATTTCACTTTTAATAGTTTATTCAATTGCCTTGATTCATGAAGAGACCAACTGGGTTAAATATTCGCAGGAATCAATAACAGCCCTTAAAGAGTTTATAAAACAGAATAGGTCAGAGATTGAAAGTACAAGACAGGCGGAGTTTTTAACCATTCCGGCAAAGATAAACGACATCCCGGTTTTTCAGCTTGCCTTTGATAAGCTCTTTAATTTTTATTTTGATGATAGTACCAGGATAAATATTAAAGTTGATTCGAAAAGCTACTTAAATAATTTTGCCGACCAGGTATATCTTTCCAGCAACAAGAACGGAATCCGGTTGAGACAGACCGATAACAATTATTTTATACTTTTTAATAATGGAAAAAGTATTAACTTTGCGAAAGATAAAAATCGGAATAATAAAATTAAGTCCTTAACTTTTAACAAGTCGGAGTTGAAGAATAAGATACTTTATACATTTTCAAACGGGAAGTTTTACAAAATTACAGGCGTAGAATGAAAAATTTTTTGGGTATCTTATTCATACTTTGCATTCCATATTTTGCTGCAGCGCAGCAAGCCTCCGACTGGAAAAACTACACGGACATGGGTAACATTTCAGCAATAGCTGCCAGCGGTAATGAAATTTGGGCGGCTACAAGCGGCGGGGGCTTTTCATACAATCCGGCAGATAAAAGCTTTTTAACGCTTCACAAAGCCGACGGCTTAAACGGAATAAATTTGACTGCCGTTACTGTTGATAAGCATGGCAAGATCTGGTTCGGCAGTGCAGAAGGAGTTATAGATGTTTATAATCCTGCAGATCAATCCATAAAAAGTATTTTTAGCTTTTCGGAATACTCTGAGAAGTCAATCAAGCAGATAAATGAATTGAGGGCTTCAGGCGATACAATCTATGCAGCTACAAGCTTCGGAATTTCACTTATCGATGCCATAGATTACCACATAATCAGCAATACAACAAAATTCGGAAACCTGCCTTCCAATACTTCTGTTAGCAACATACTAATTGACGGTTTGCTGTACGTTTCTACAGATGCCGGTTCAGCCATACAAAAACCGGGCGCAACAAATTTATCGGCACCGGATTCGTGGACGGTTTATCCTACTCCAACCGGCATAATCAATGTTACTATTAACAAAATAATCCCCTACAAAGATTCTCTTATAGCCGCAACAAGCAGCGGGCTTCAATCTTTTGACGGCAATAAATGGTATAGTTTTCTTCCGCAATATCAAAGTAATATAAATGATATTTCGGTTATCGGAGATTCAATTTTAATCTTAACAAATAACAGTATTGCCTATTTCTATAACGGATCAATCGTTAAAAGCCTTTCTTTTAATTCTAACGTAACAAAATTATATTACTCTGCATCAACCGGCTTGTTGGCTGCAAGTAACAATGGAATAATCCAGGTATATGGTAATCAAAATAACACGGTAGCGCCGAATGGTCCGGCAGCCAACCAGTTCTCGTCAATGGCGGTTGATAACAACGGAAATTTATGGTGTGCAAGCGGAACCGATCAGGTACTTAAAGGATTTTATAAATTCGACGGAAAAACATGGACAAATTATAATACGCAGACAGTTCCTTCTCTGCCTTCGAATGCATACTACGTTGCCTATGCAGCTCCTGATAACTCTGTTTACCTTGGAAGCTGGGGCGAAGGATTCATTAGAATAAAAGACGGCGTAATTAAAGAATATGATACAACAGGAACCGGCATGCAGGGTATTACCAGTTATCCTGGATTCCTTGTAATTACCGGTTTCGGGGTAGATTCACAAAACGATTTATGGGTTTTAAATTACGGCGGCATCAATCTTAAAACTTTAAACGCTCTAACCCCCGACAGCACATGGTATAATTTTTATGTGCCCTCCACAGGCTTTCAATATATTGACTTATATGATCATCTCGCTATCGATCAATTTGATACAAAATGGTTTTCAACCACAGACGGCGACAGGGCGGGCTTATTCTATTACAATGAGAATAAAACTTTTACGAACACTAATGACGACGTTTACGGCTACCTTACAACCAACGACGGATTAAACAGCACAAGCATAAATTCAGTTGTTGTCGATCAGAACGGCGATATTTGGGTAGGAAGCAATCTTGGCGTTAATGTCGTTTCAAATACTCAGAGCATAGTTTCAGGCGGCGCTCCTCTGCCAAGTATTACAAGCGTTTTCACGCTTCGCGAACAGTCGGTTAATTGCATAGCCGTTGATCCGATAAATCGAAAATGGATAGGAACGGATCAAGGTTTACTGCTCGTCAACTCCGATGGTACGGAACTGCTTGCCGCCTATAACACGCAGAACAGCCCGCTTTTGAGCAATGATATTACGAGCATTGCTATTGATAAAAACACTGGTACGGTTTACGTAGGAACCAATCAAGGATTGACATCATTTAATACCTCTGCCGTTCAGCCGCAGGATTCTTTTACCAAGCTGTCTTTCTATCCAAGCCCTTTCGTGTTAAAGAGCGGAACCAACAGGCTTACGATTGACGGGTTAATAAGAGACTCCGAAATAAAAATTATTTCAATCGATGGCAGATTGATAAAACAATTTTCGTCTCCGGGAGGACGAGTTGCTTACTGGGACGGAACAGACTCGAACGGTAATCTTGTTAGCACCGGGATTTACCTTGTTGTAGCATATGACAGAGAAGGTACGAACGTTTTCACTGGGAAAGTTGCCGTTATACACCGGTAAAGTTTTAAATGATTGATCTATCAAACATCTCCTTACAATTTAACGGCACCTATCTTTTCCGTAATGTTAGCATTAGAATTAATTCCGGCGACAAGATATCTCTTGTCGGTGCAAACGGTACCGGTAAGTCTTCATTTCTAAAAATTATTACCGGCAAATTGCAGCCGGAATCCGGTAAGGTTCTGAAACAAACGGATATCAGCATCGGGTATCTGCCACAGGATAATGTAACGCATGCCGGAAAGACTTTGCTCGAAGAGGCTCAATCGGCACTTACGGATATTATGAGGCTTCACGATAAGGAAAGAGAGTTGACAGACGATCTTTCGCAAAAGGATTTATCTGATGAAGAACGCGAAGATCTTGTAAACCGCCTCGGCGAAGTTCACCACCGACTCGAAGAGCTTGATTCATACAGCGCTAATGCAAGAGTTGAAAAAATTCTATTAGGACTTGGCTTTGAAGAGAATGATTTTCAAAGATTGACAAATGAATTCTCCGGCGGCTGGCAGATGAGGATTGCGCTTGCAAAAATCTTAATCTCACAGAATGATTTTCTGCTTCTTGATGAGCCCACAAACCATCTTGACCTGGATTCGCTTGAATGGCTTACTTCTTTTCTTCGTGCATACAAGGGAGCTCTGCTTATAGTTTCCCACGATAAGCGTTTTGTTAATGCAGTAACAAAAAAGACACTGGAAATCTACCTAGGTAAATTCAACACGTTCAACGGCGACTATGATGCCTATCTAAATTATAAAGAAGAGCGTGATAAGCAGGCTGCAGCTCAATATCTCATTCAGCAAAAAAAAATAAAGGATACCGAGCGCTTTATTGCAAGGTTTCGCTATAAGGCTACAAAGGCAAGACAAGTTCAAAGCAGAATAAAACAGCTTGAAAATATCTCTGTTATTGAATTGCCTGAAATCAAAGATGATATTTCTATCAGGTTTCCTTCGCCGCCGAAAAGCGGAAAGATAAATTTGGAGTTGAATTCTATCTCAAAGGCGTATGGCGATAAAAAAATTTTTGAAGACCTGGTATTCAGAATTGACCGCGGCGATAAGATTGCTTTTATCGGTCCGAACGGCGCGGGCAAATCCACTTTAGCAAAGATAATTGCCGGTGTAATTGACTTCGAAAAGGGAGAACGAAACATCGGGCATAATACTATTATCTCTTATTACGCCCAGGATGTTGCCGATAATCTTAATCCGGATTTAGATATTCTTGAAACAGTGGAAGCCGCTTCTGAAAATCAAACTGTCGGGCAGTTACGTTCGCTGCTTGGGTCGTTCCTCTTTTCCGGCGAAGATGTATTTAAAAAGGTCGGTGTGCTTTCCGGCGGAGAGAAAAGCAGGCTTGCCCTTGCTAAGGTCTTACTTACAAAATCCAACCTGATAATTTTGGATGAACCGACAAACCACCTCGATATGCCGTCAAAGGAAATTTTACAAAAAGCTTTAATTGAATTTGAAGGATCGCTCATTCTCGTTTCTCACGACATTGATTTTCTTTCTCCAATCGTCAACAAGGTTGTTGAGATAAAAAAGAGCCAATTTAAAATATATAACGGAGGCATAAATTATTATCTCACGAAGCGCCTGGAATTTCTACAGGATGAAGAGAATAATGTAAAGCAAACTTTAGAAGAATCAATCACCAGGAAAGAGCAAAAAAGACTTGAAGCCGAAGCCAGGCAAAAGAAATACGATGCAACAAAAGTCATCTCAAAAAATATTAAACAGCTTGAAGAGGAAATAGAAAAGCTTGAAGCAAAAGAGAACGAGCTTAAGAAGCTTTTACTTGAACCTGAGACTTATAACTCGCCGATGAAAGCAAGAGATGTTACGCTGGAATTAAATCAAAACAAATCGGAGCTGGAAAAGAAAGTTGCGGAGTGGGAGAAGTTATCGGAAGAACTTCTGAAAATTGAAAAGCAATTTAATTAAAGAAAGCGGTAAACCTTATTCCCGTTTACATTATACCGTTATTCCCAGGAACTCCTCAGCCAGGGCTATGCCGCCGTACAGCGCTGCATCATCGCCAAGGTCATTCACAACAATTTTAACAGCTTTGGAAACGTCCTTTAAAACGACTTTATCGAACGATGCCTTGATCCTGGGAAGCATAAAATAATCAAGCGCTTCTACCAAGCCGCCGCCAAGCACTATCATATCAAAATTCATAACGTCGGTAATATTAGCAAGTGTTAATCCAATCTTTTCACACGCCGAAGAAATATGTTCGATAGTCAGCTTGTCATTCAGCTTTACTGCCGATGCGAGCATACGGCTTTTAATCGGCTTTCCAGTCTCTGCAAGCTTTACTATTATACTTTTTTTGTGTGCTGCAATATCTGCCTCAATTGCTTTTACTATTGATGCGCGGCTTGCAAAAGCTTCAAAGCACCCGGTCTTTCCGCAGCCGCAAAGCGGACCGTCATCGGCAATTTTAATATGCCCGATTTCTCCTGCCGAATAACTGGAACCGCGGTATAATTTACCGTCGATAAAGATAGCTCCGCCAATTCCCGTACCGATAAATACAACGAGAATATTTTTTGCTTTCTTAGCAGCGCCGAAGTTTTTTACGCCGAGAGCACCTAAGTTTACATCGTTCTCTATTATAACCGGGAATGGAATTCTGTTCTTCAGCCTTTGCTTTGCATTAAAATTTCTTAAGCCGAGATTAGGAGCTAATCCTACTATCCCGGAATATGGATTCAGCGAGCCGGGAATACCCAGGCAAACTGCTTTTATATTCTTTGACTTTAGTTTTGACTTCCTAACAAGAACCTCGGCTATCTCCGAAAGCGAATTAACATATTCAGTCTCTCCGCCGCCGGGAAAAGTCGGCTTTTTTATCCTAGCTATTATTCCTTCTTGAGAATTTATCACTCCGGCTAAAATTTTTGTTCCCCCCATGTCAATACTTATTACGTAGTTTTTACTCAGAATAACCTCCATAATATTTATTTAGCTGCAACAGTACTCAGTAAAATCTGGAATAAGTGAGTTCTGTCATTAAGAATTGCTTGAATTAAAAAATAATGTTTACAATATAAAATTTGATTGCGAATTAGCAAAACAATATTTTACCAAAGGAGTAATATCTTAGGCTAAGGTGATTCGTCCTCGCTCTCAAAGGGAGAGCGGAGCTGGAACCCTCTTCCTTCGAGAGAAGGCAGGATGAGGGCTAAGCAATAATTGACATATTGTTTGTCAGCTTAGTAATTAATAATTTTCGTTATGCAAAATCTTAAGCCCTTAAAAAGATTCGGACAAAATTATCTAACCGATCAGAACATCTTACGAAAGATAGCGGAAGAAATATCGCCAAAGCCTGAAGACAATTTAATTGAAATAGGACCCGGAACAGGAGCCTTAACAAAATATCTCTTTGAAAAGGATCCGGCTCTTACAGCCGTTGAAATAGACAGGCGCGTAATTGATGAGCTGTCAATGAAGTTCCCGGGTTTGGACTTAATCCAATCCGACTTCCTAGATCTTGATTTAAGTGAGTTTTATAAACGGAAATCTAAAAAGATAAGAGTAGCCGGCAACATCCCCTATAATCTGACTTCACCGATAATCTTTAAGCTGATTGAATCAAATCAGTTGATAGAAGATGCTGTGCTGATGGTTCAACTTGAGGTTGCCAGAAGAATGACGGCAAAAAAAGGAACGAAGGATTACGGCATTCTTGCTGTGCTTCTATCTCATTTTACAAAAACATGGATTTGTTTTAAAGTTTCCCGGAATGTCTTTTACCCGAAGCCTAAAGTTGAATCTACCGTTGTACATATTTATTTCAAGAATGAAATCTTTAAGGATATAGAGAAAAAAATTTTTATTAGCCTTGTAAAACAATCTTTCGGGAAAAGAAGAAAAACTTTAAAAAATTCACTTGGTAATAGTATATTTGCAAGCGTAAATTTAGCTGGATCGAATATAAACCTTAGCAAACGCGCAGAAGAATTAGATACGGAGGATTTTATCACTCTTACAAAATATTTTATTAATAACTCGAACGTCGAAGAATTAAAAATAAAAAATCTGTTTTAGCGGCTGTTTAATTACCGGATGGAATTATTTAAAACTTTTCTGATAAAACTAAAAGCTTACGATCTCGTAGTTGTCGTTTTTTATCTTTTCCTCATTCTTACCAATATAATATTTAATCAAGATATAGAACATTGGTTTTTGTGGACTGTAGCCAACTTCGGAATTATTTTGCTTTGCCTTTTAATTGCCTTTTTTGAAAATAAGCATAACAATAAATTCTGGAGATCAATTCATTATTGGTACATTGCGCCGCTAATCTTAGTTACATACAAAGAGCTTTATTTTTTAATTGAACCGATAAGACAGCATGACTATGACTGGTTGTTCATCATGATAGATCACTGGATGTTCGGTACCGACCCTACTGCCCTTCTTTATAAAATTTCATTTCCGCTATTGACGGAAATACTTGAAATAGTATACAGCAGCTTTTACCTCCTCCCGATTATTTTAGGCTTAGCCTTGCTGCACGATAAAAGATATGTTGCCCTCGACTTTTCAGTGTTCTGTATTATTTATGGCTTTTATTTATCTTACCTCGGTTATTTTGCGCTGCCGGGAATAGGACCGCGATTTACGCTGCATAATTTCAACTTGATTAATGCGCAGCTTCCCGGAGTTTATTTTACCAGCTATCTAAGGCATTTCTTAAACTGGGCGGAATCCATCCCGGACAATTGCCGGGATGCGGCTAAGTACGTGCAGCGAGATGTTTTTCCGAGCGGGCATACTATGATTACATTGATTGTTATGTATCTTGCGGTAAGACTAAAAAGCCGCTCCCGCTACTTTTTTGTACCTGTCGGTTCTTTGCTTATTTTCTCCACCGTTTACCTTTGGTATCATTATGTTATTGATTTAATAGCAGGCGCTGCGTTTATGGCTTTCACTATGTGGTCGGGAAAATATATTTTTAATTGGTGGCGGAGAATCCAGGGCGAGGAAGAATTTGATTATCATAAATACTAATATAGAAATGCAATGAGTGAACTTGCAGATAAGAAGAGTCAGGTAAGAAAAATCTTCGATACGATAGCATTCAGGTATGATTTTCTGAATCATCTTTTGAGCTTTGGAACGGATATTTATTGGCGGAAGAAAGCGCTCAAACTGACGGGCATAAATAAGGATTCAACTCTTCTTGATGTAGCATGCGGGACAGGCGATTTTGCAATAACCGCAAAAAAAATGGGCGTTTGTAAAATCTTCGGCGCAGATTTCTCTCTCAACATGCTTAAGTTGTTTAGAGAAAAAAGCGGCTGGATAGCCGGGCATAATTTTCAAACCGTAGCCGAAAAAATGCCGGTTAAAGAGAACTCTGTAACTAATATTACGGTGGCTTTCGGTGTTAGAAATTTTTACGATATAAAGGAAGGCTTTAATTCATTTTATAATGTTTTATCGAAAGATGGAAAGGCAACTGTTCTTGAATTCAGGCTCCCGTCAAAACCGGTTTTTAAATGCTTATATAAATTCTATTTCAAAAACATACTTCCGGTAATCGGCGGAATTATTTCCGGGGATAGAGAAGCCTACAAATATCTTCCCCGCTCTGTGGAAGAGTTCGATGAGAAAATAAATTTGCCGGAGCTTCTAAAGAACTCCGGCTTCAAAAAAATAGAACAGCACAATTTAACTTTTGGGGTCGTTCAGGTAATCATTGCAACCAAATAGTTTACTTGATACTAACTCCTGAAGTAATGAAATAGTGGAATAGACAAACTTACTCTATTACTCCAATACTAAAAATAATTGTTTTTATAAAGGTGAATAACTTTTTGCTATACTCCGCTGATTATTTGACGCTATAAGAAATCAGGCTTTGAGTAATCACGCTTGTAGTATCGGCAAAATTAATCCCGCCTCCGGTAAAGGCATCCAGGATAGCGCCGTTGCCCTGCATCTTTATCATGCCTACATTATCAGCAATCCAGGCAAATGCACTGTAAGTAGTTGTTGTTAATTCAAGCGGGTTGTTCGGATTGGTAGGCATTTTCAAAACGAAGTCATACCTTATCTTTGCGGCATTCATGGTCGTAGAGCCGGTATTTAAGGTAAGCGGTACCTGTTCCATATCTAAATACGTGCCGGTAACGCTAACTATTTGAAGACTCAATCCGCTAAGGTTTAATCCCACGTTGAATACTTGCCACGACTTGTTTGCCTCAAAAGGAAACTGGAAAACCTTTAATGCGGTACTTAATGTAATGTATTGGAAGTATTGCGCCGGAATTGCTTCGGAAAGCCCCGAGGTATCGACAGCGAACATGACACTGTCACCGGATTTTATAAACAAAGAATTTGTTACGGCAGAAACTCCGCCAAAATCAAGTGTATCGATTTCATTCTGGTAGACAGTTCCGTTAAATGTTGTAGTGCCGCTGTAAGTAGAAGAGCGGGTACCGGATTGTTGATTGCCTGATGAATCTGTTTTTGTTACCGAATACTTATAGCTGGAACCGTTGCCATTTGGGAAATAACTGCTGCCCGGTCCGCTTGCAGGATTCGAGGATGTTGAATTGCTTTTACATGCATTAAATAAAAATGCAGTTGAAATCATAATAATAAAAAGAAGAATTGATCGCTTTGCTGTTACAGCCTGTAAGTTGGTAAAAAGAATATTTTTCTTCATAGCCTCTCCATATTTTTATGCCTTCTACCCTCAGGAAGCCTAAATAGTTCCAGTCAGGTCTTAAGCACTGATTGAATAATTAATGTTTTTAATTCGTTAAAAGCTTTAGCTCTATGACTAATTTCATTTTTCTCATTAAGCTCTAACTCGCCGCTGGTTTTAGAAAAGCCATCCGGCAGAAATAAAGGATCGTAACCAAAACCGTTTTTGCCTCTCGGCGATTTTATAATCCTCCCTTTTACCTCCCCGTATGCAGTTAATAATTTTTCCCCATCAAAATATACAGCCGAGCAAACAAATTTCGCAGTATGCGGCTCCGGGAAGTTCTTTAGCTCACATAGCAGCTTTTCATTATTTTCTTTATCAGTTGCATTCTCTCCGGCGTAGCGCGCCGAATAAACTCCGGGTCTGCCGTTCAATTGATCCACCTCAATGCCCGAATCATCGGCAATTGTGGGAATCCGGTAGGCATTAAAAATGATTTCGGCTTTTATTTTTGCATTCCCCTCGAAAGTCGTTCCGCTTTCAATTATTTCCGGGACATCATCAAATTCAAGCAGCGACACAAGCTCAATTTTTATATCACTTAAAATATGTCTTACTTCCTTGAGTTTCCCTTTGTTCTGTGTTGCAAAGATTATTTTACTCATCGGCGCCGATAGTCTTCACATCTTTTAAAAGCTCTTCGGTTACCTCAAATGCATACCTTAAGTGAGGTATTAAAATCGAACCGCCTACAATCAATGCGACGTTGAAGGTTTCATACAGCTCCTCTTTTTTAGCGCCTTCCTGTATCGATCTGTCTATATGATAAAAGATGCAGTCGTTGCATCTCAACACCATTGATGCAGCCAGCCCCATTAGTTCCTTCGTCTTTGCCGGAAGGGCACCATTAACGTATGCTTTATTATCTAAGGCAAAAAATTTGTTGAAGTCCCTAAACCCGGAATTCAAAATTTTATCATTCATA
>JAJYIL010000224.1 GCA_021790055.1 Bacteroidota bacterium | reverse complement strand
ATGCCGATAGAAATTATCTCGCTTCGCAATTTTGAATTACCGTCAAATTTTTCAACGCACTTTTTAGAAAGTTCTTCGGGATTGCTGCTTACAATATCCTTTATAGTACTGCAGCTTAAACTGACCAGGTAGATTTCGTATAGAAGTTTTGACAATCTCGGCGGACCGAGGAGCTCGAAGGCAACGCTTGTAACGCCATGTTCTTTTTCAAGCATGGCAAGCTTTTCAACTGCTGTATGCTGCATATATCCGGCACGGTAAGTGGGCTCCATTGTAGCGTGGTCGAGCGAGCTTACAATGTCATGTCCAGTGTTTCCACCTTTAATTTCATAGAGGACTACTTCGGCAATTTCCTCCGGCGTTACAAATTCCATTTGCTTCTGCGCGGTAATGGTTTCAAATTCGCCGCGTGAAAAGATGCCGTTCTCACCTGTATCGATGAAAACCGATTTCAAGGTTTCTCCTGAAGTTCTATAATGTTTGTCGGAACAGATTTCAAAATTACCTGTTAGCGGTACAGCTTCCGAGACTTGAACATCTAATAATTCAATCGGTTTGCCGCGCTTTTTGATTTCTCCAAATTCGATTCTCTTCCATGCAATTGCTGCAGTCGGTTTTATCTCTTTTGTAATCGGACCATCCGGCGTTCTTGCCATCAAGAAAAGCAGAAGTGTATGCGCGCCTGCAATTGACGATTTGCTAAGTAAGACTCTTGAAGGCTTTTCTTCGCTATGTGTGTATGGAATATTTAATCCCATGCCACCCGTTCCGCTTGTTCCGATCTTTATATAAATTTCGGTTTTAATAATGCTCATGCATGCGTAAAGAAGCTGTACATGCCTGATAAGCTGCGGAATGTATAGTGTTGATAAAAGCTTTTCCATTTCTTCTACAAGCTTATCGTAGCTTGCTTTCGCTTTAATCGCTTTGGCAACGTTCCTGTATGAAGAATAAATATCCTGATATGCTATAGCGGTTGCCGTGTTAATGCAATCGATTATAATATCAGGGTTGAATTCAACCAGCAAATGATACACAGATGAGCTTTTAATAATGTCCTCGGAAAGTTCATCCATAATATCGCCGATTAGCATGTCTCTTTTCTTTGCGTCATTGAGGACATCCATGCGGTTTTCATCTTTAAGCTCGTTACGCACAAAAAGATCGCCGCCCCATGGTATGAAATAATTCTTCCCGGTTTGCGGAAATTCCTTTTCAAGGTTAGTAACCGCATCCTTCGCTTCGGAATATTTTAGCGATGTAATGATAATCCTTTTGGGTTTATCATCTACCAGTTTTCGGGCAACTGCGCTTCCTACAAGCCCCCAGCCGCCCAGAACCAGAACAGTTTTATTTTGAATGTTCATTTTATAATCCAGTTTTTTTGAACTAATAAATTATTGCCAAAATTAAGCGAAAGCCTGACAGAAGGCAATTAAATTCATCGATTTATGCTGCAATTATTAGGTTGAAATCTACCTTTTATCGAACAGTAATTGTATAGAAATTGAAAAACAGCAAATTAGACCTTATAAATTTCTAGTTTTTATTTTTCCACACAATAACGAAGAAATGTGAGATGTCGAAAAGCGAAACCACAACACTCGCCCTTGAATACCTTGACAGAGCATATAAGATGCAATTAGATGGAAAAATAGAAAGCGCAATTAAGGAATATAAAGCTTCCATACAAATCTTTCCTACTGTTAAAGCGTACTTATTTCTCGGCTGGGCATATAGTCTGCAGGGAAATTTTGAACTTGCAATTGACGAGTGCAAAAAGGCAGTAAGGCTTGAACCTGAAAACTGCAGTACATACAGGGACATCGGAATATACTTAATGAATCTCAATAAGATTGACGATGCCTTAACCTGGCTTAAAAAAGCAGCGCGAATTTCAGTTGATACTTCAAAACATTTGACTTATTTTAATATCGGCAAGTTATATGACAGGAAAGCTGATTGGAAGAATGCATCGAAATATTACAACAAAGCTCTTCTTCTGAGCCCGGATTACGAACCGGCGCAAATTGCGTTAATAAGAATATCTACATTTCTAAATTAGACTTACAGCAAGTCGCATCAGGAATTTTTTTAAATTGCTAAACTTAAACGATAGTGTTAAATTAGACCTTGAAAAATTAATATTTCTGTTGAAAGGAAGACGAGCGTTTCATAATGAAAGTATTAGATCTGTTAAACGATAAGTATGTTATTCCCGATCTTAAAGGTCAAACTAAAGACGAGGTAATAAATGAGCTTATCGATTTATTCAAGGATGATCCACGTGTAATAGACCTGGAAAAAGTGAGGGAAGCCGTACTGGAAAGGGAAAAGATAATGTCTACCGGCGTTGGAAAAGGCTTCGCAATTCCTCACGGGAAAACCAACACGGTCAACGATATACTTGCGGCATTCGGAAAGACAAGCCGTGCAATTGAATATGATTCGCTTGATGGTCATCCGGTTTATCTTGTTTTCCTTCTCGTTGGAAAAGACAACCTCGTTAGCAAGCATATAAAGCTCTTAAGCCGCATCTCCCGCATGATGAATAAGGACGAGTTTAGAGAAAGTTTGATTAAAGCAAAAACAGCCGAGGAGATTTTGAGCATATTTAAAAAAGAAGAAGAAAATTATTTTGAAGTTTAATAACTTCGTCCATTATGATTAAAGCCATTACCGGGACAAAGGATATCCTGCCAAGCGAAATACCGGGCTGGAAGCGCCTGGAGTCTTTCGTCAATACTATCTTTACAAGCTTCAACTACAAAGAAATTAGAACACCGATTTTTGAAGAGACATCTCTTTTTGCACGCGGCATAGGCGAGGAAACCGACATTGTTGGAAAAGAGATGTACACTTTCGCGGATAGAAGTGGTACCAGCGTTACTTTAAAGCCAGAAATGACAGCATCTGTTGTGAGAGCCTTCATTGAACATTCGCTCGGCAAGCGCCAGCCGCTTAACAAATTCTTTTATATCTCTCCAATGTTCAGACAGGAGAGACCTCAAGCCGGCAGGCTGCGCCAGTTCCATCAATTCGGAGGCGAGGCGCTCGGAAGCACTTCTCCTTTGCTCGATGCCGAACTTATTATAATTGCATTTCAAATTCTAACTTCGCTTGGATTAAGGGATCTTACCGTTAAGATTAATACTCTCGGTGTTCATTCATCAAGAGAAAATTATAAAAGGATGCTGAGAGATTTTCTGAAGGATAAAAAGTACATGCTTTCGGATGACAGCAGGAAAAGATATGATACAAACGTCTTAAGAATATTCGACAGCAAAGTTGAATCGGACCAGGAAATTCTTAAGGAAGCGCCGATTTTGATCGATCACATTGACGAAGAGAGTAAGAATGATTTTGAGCTTGTTAAAGATATTCTTATAAATTCCAAAATTTCATTTGAAATTGATCCAAAGCTTGTTAGAGGATTAGATTATTATACTAAGACTACGTTTGAAATTATAAGCGGCAAAGTAGGATCGCAGAATGCGCTTTGCGGCGGCGGCAGGTATGATCTTTTAGTTGAGCAACTTGGAGGCAGCCCTACACCCGGCGTAGGCTTTGCTGCCGGTATCGAAAGAATTCTTCTTGCTTGCGAAAATGAAAAATCGTTAAGTCTTCCTGATGATAATATTGATCTCTATATTATTAAGCTTGATGAAGATCTTTCATCTAAAGCTTTTGAGGTTGCACTTGAATACAGAAAAGAAAATCTTTTTGTTGAATTTGATTATCTTAGCCGCAGCGTAAAAGCGCAGATGCGTGAGGCTAACAAGCTGAATGCAAGGTTTGTTTTGTTTATCGGAGGCGATGAATATAAATCCGGCAAGCTGAATCTTAAAAATATGGCTACCGGAGAACAGCAATTGATCGATTTGAATGAATATTCAAAATTAATTGACTTGGTAAGAGTCTAATTTTAGATGAAGAAATATTGGTATGATGGAATAATGGAGTAAGAAGAATAGCTTTACCGGCACTTACAAATTCTTCCATTACCCCACTATTCCAATGTTGTATTTCAATTATATTTTTTTAGTGCTACTATTGTACATAATTCATAATTAAAATCGTAGAGTTTATAGATGTATCCAGAACTTTTCAAGATAGGACCGTTTACCGTTTACAGTTACGGTTTGATGATGGGCATTGCCTTTATAGTTGCGAGCTATGTTCTTACCAAAGAATTTGAAAGGCGCAAGATGAATCCGGCAATTGCCACCGAGATTACTTTGCTGGCAATTATCTTTGGAATAGCTGGAAGCAAGGCGCTGGACTTAATTGAAAACTGGGATTCGTTTATAACAAATCCCTTAAGCGCATTTAACCCCGGAGGTTTAACTTTTTATGGCGGGTTAATATTGGCTGCTGCTGCAATTGCAATTTACATTAGAAGAAAGAAGATACCTTTCCTTGTTGTTGCAGACGCAACTGCGCCTTCGTTGATTCTGGCTTACGGCATAGGCAGAATCGGCTGCCAGCTTTCCGGGGACGGCGATTACGGCATACCGACAAATCTTCCCTGGGGAGTTAATTTTGCCAACGGAACTATTAAGCCTCACTACGCTCTTGCTCAATATTATGCCGACCATCCCGCACTTGCTGCGAAAGATCATTACTACCAGTTAAGCTCCCAAGTAATTCGAACAGATAATTACGGCACAGTAACAAAGTTTGATGAAGTTATTCGTCTTCATCCGGCGCCTATTTATGAATTTCTTGCATGCCTTATAATATTCTTTATTCTCTGGCATTTCAGAAAAAAAGACTGGGTGGACGGCAAGCTATTTATGGCGTACCTTATGTTTACCGGCGTAGAAAGATTTTTAATTGAAACCATCAGGCTTAATCCGAGGCTGCTTTTCAACATGTCTGAAGCCCAGCTGATTTCAATACCATTATTCATTATCGGCGCAATCGGCTTTTATTATCTTTCTAAGAACAAAGAGAAATATCCGAAGTTTGTTCCTCCTCCATGGAAGAGCGAAGAGAAGAAGCCGGTAAAAGTATGACCTTGATCATCGGTCGCAAGCCCGTTTTAGAAGCATTAAACTCCGGTGAAGAAATTCACCAGGTTTATATCCTTCACGGGCAAAAAGGCGGAATACTTGATGCGATAAGAGTTGCTTCAAAGAATAGAGGAATTAAATGTTCGGAAGCATCAACGGAGAAATTTCAATCTATTACAAGCAATGAGAATGCCCAGGGGGTCGCCGCAATTAAATCGACTCAAAAATATTTTTCTCTTGATGAAATAATATCCTCGTCTAAAAAATCTTCGATGTCGTTGATTCTTGTTCTGGATTCGATACAGGATACGCACAACCTTGGCGCAATTCTCCGAACTGCCGAATGCAGCGGTGTTGATGGAGTTATTTTAACGAGACACAACAGCGCCCCGGTTAACGAGACCGTTATTAAAACCTCTGCCGGTGCAACAGAACATTTAAAGATTTGCCTTGTAAACAATCTTGTTCAAGCATTTAAGGAATTAAAAGAAAATGGATTCTGGATTGCCGGTTCTTCTTTAGATAATTCGAAAGTCTACACCGAAGTTGATTATAAAATTCCTTTAGCTTTGGTTTTGGGTAATGAAGAAAAAGGAATGCGAAGATTGACAGCCGAAACCTGCGACATCTTAATTAACATTCCTATGAAAGGGAAAATCCAATCGCTTAACGTTTCTGTTGCTGCAGGAATTTTACTT
>JAJYIL010000223.1 GCA_021790055.1 Bacteroidota bacterium | reverse complement strand
CAAGGCTTGAAGGCAAATCCGGTCCTAATGACGTTAACTGGATTGACGGTGGGAAAAAATATTCTTACATAACCGAAAATACCGATACCAAAAAGCAGGAAATCCGTTCTTATGATCCGGCAAATGGAAAAGACGAATTAATTTTTGATGCTCAGGGTATGACTTTCCCGGATACAAACGCGCCGTTCAACTACAAGTCATTCGAGTGGGCAAGGGATTCAAAGCATATTCTTTTTGTAACCAACTTTAGAAAAATATACAGGCGGTCGGGAATCTCCGACTATTACGTCTATTCATTGGCAGACAGAAGCTTAAGCATTGCAGCGAAGAATGCCCGCACTGCAGAGCTTTCACCGGATGGGTCTATGGTCGGCATAGAGCGCGGCGGCAACATGTTTGTATATAACTTCGCAACTAAAAGAGAAACGCAGCTTACCGACGATGCTACCAAAGAAATTTTCAACGGTCATTATGATTGGGTTTATGAAGAGGAGTTCGGTAAAGCCCAGGCTTGGAGCTGGTCGCCGGATAGCAGATACATTGCCTACTGGCAGTTTGATGAAAGCGGCGTACCGTTAATTACTCTGACAAATTATCAGGGCTTGCACTGTGCTTATGAAAAGATTCCGATCCCGCAGGTCGGTGATCCGAATCCGAAAGTTAAAATAGGAGTTCTTGATGTAAAGACTCATAAAAACGTCTGGCTCGATACTGGTGTGCACGGAGATTTTTATATACCGAGAGTTTATTGGACGAGCGAGCCAAACACTCTTGCAATGATTGTAATGAACCGTGCTCAGAACGATATGAAGCTTTATTTCTTCAATGTAGTTACCGGCAGCCGCCGATTAGTTATGGAAGAAAAGGATAATACATGGGTTGCAATCTTTAATTTCTACACCGGCGTTAACGACATGATGTTTTTCCCTGAAAAGATAAAACAATTTTTCTGGGTATCAGACCGTTCGGGTTACTATCAAATCTATCGTTATGATTACGACGGAAGGCTTATTAACCGCGTTACCAGCGGCAACTGGGACGTAATAAAAGTTTTGGGAATCAATCCCAAAACGCAAACAATTTATTATACCTCTGCGGAAGCTTCGCCGCTCGAAGAGCAGCTTTATTCAATTAAGTTTGACGGCTCCGGTGAAAAGCGCCTCTCGCCTGCAAAGGGTTTTCATGAATTTAACCTTTCGCCGGATACAAAATATTATATTGATATTTATTCAAGTACAAGCCAGCCCCGCCAGGTAGAACTCTGGACAACCGATGGAAAGATGATTAAAAAACTTGAAGACAATACTTCGGTAAGTGAATTTATAAAGACACATGAATATTCTCCAAGAGAATTATTCAGCTTTACAACTTCCGACGGCGTTAAGCTGGATTGCTCAATGATTAAGCCTTTCCATTTTAACCCGGATAAAAAGTACCCTGTAGTGCTTTCAATCTACGGCGGACCCGAGTCTCATTCAGTTTATGATTCGTGGGACTTTTTCGGCTGGGATCAATACCTTGCGCAGGAAGGTTATATCGTTGTTGATGTTAACAACCGCGGCAACGCAAACTACGGAAGTAAATTTGAGAAAGTTGTTTATAAACAATTAGGCAAATGGGAAAGCAACGACTTTGTAGAAACCGCGCACTTTCTTGCCACACTTCCTTATGTCGATTCTAAAAATATGGCAATAATGGGAACGAGCTACGGCGGTTACAGTACTATTTATACAATGCTTACTCATCCCGGAGTTTTTAAGGTAGGAATTGCAAACTCTCCCGTAACAGATTGGCGTCTTTATGACGACATTTATACCGAGCGCTACATGGGACCTCTTAATGATAATGAAGCTGGCTACATTAAAAGCGATTGTATTACTTATGCAGACAGCCTTCAAGGCAGGCTCTTGCTCATTCACTCAACCATGGACGACAATGTTCACGTTCAAAATACTTTTCAGCTTATTACAGCTTTTACCAATGCAGGTAAAGATGCCGACTTAAGAATTTATCCTATGGGTGCGCACGGCGCGGCATATAATTTCCAGAGCTTTCTATTAGAGCATGAAGATTACATACACTACCTTAACAGGTATCTTGAAGGCGGGTGCAATCAACCCAACATAAATCAATAAGCTTTTACCGAAACCAGTTATAACTGTTGGAGCATTGGAGTTCTGGAATATTGGAGTAAATAGTATACTCCAATATTCTAATATTCCAAACGATCAATACCTTTTACTTATTATACGTCGATTATTATAGTCAATATTCAATCAAATCAATTTCCTACTTCCACCCCAAGCAAGGTATTCCAACCCGAATAAGAAAATTTATTCGTAACAAGGTTCTCCTTAAAATATCCGGTCCTCAAATAAATTTCAAAATGATCCGACAGCTCGTAACCGGTTTTAATATAGATGCGGTTGTCTATGTTGAGCGAATTATACAGCAAGCTCAAATTATTTTGACCATTAGTCTTTAATTGGAAATTTCTAAAATAAAAATCTGCTAAAAGAAATGCCGACCACCTGCTTGTAATAAGTTTACCTGCAACTAGACGTACCCATTGTTCGTAAGAAAAATTATCCGTGAGCAACGAGTTATGAACCATGAATCGGTAATCCACATCCAGTACGGCATCCTTCAAATAATAAAAGCCTACCTGCGGTCCGAAGCGCCAGCCTTTATTCTCATCAAGATAATTCGACTGCACGCCGGGCGTTATTGAGAAATCATCCGTAATAGAAAAATTTTCAAGATAGATTCCGTAGCCAAACTTGGTGTATGTACTTAACGGCAAGCTTGAACTTAAATCCAGCAGGTAGTATTCAAGGTCTTGAGTTACGCTGTTATTTATTTTTTGATATCCATAACCGGTTAATGCAGAAATAGGAAAATTTTCGAGAAGAAACAAGCTGCCGTCTGCCAGAATGGTAAATGAATCGTAAGCTAGGTCCATGTCCTGTCCGTTGAAATTGTAGAGTTGCCTATTTAATTCAAATCCCCAGTTAAACATTTTCTCCTTCTGGTTGTACGAACCATCTGCTCCAAATTTTATGGTCTTGAGCGGATTGTTAATGCAATAAAATTCCGGTCTTACTCTCAGCTTTAATTCCGCGCTTCGGTTTTCGCTCTTGAAGGCGTAACTGAGCTGGCTGTCAATACAATTTTGAAAATCATTCCGGTTTATAACCGATTTACCTGAAGCCGTGTAATATCCCGTTTCAGCATTAGCTTTCACTTTAAATTGTGCAACCGTTACGGAACAAAATTGTGTACAAACTACTATGAAAAAGGTATTGAAGCATATTTCTGCTTTACTCATTTACCTTGCCCTATTTTATGAACAAGGATTAATCGATATTCAAGTAAGCTGGTTTTGGTTTCTTTAAGAAGCCTTAAGTATTGCTGATAGGTAATTACACGACCTCCTTTCCCTTTTTGGCTGCCGGCGATTTTAATTTTTGAGATATCGGGAACCCGCTGCATACCTAGTGGCTGCTGAAGCTGACTTAAAAGTAGGCTGTATCCCTGCACCTGATTAAAGATTGAGGCTTTTACACTTACATTCGGAGATGCAGTATAAGTGTCTACTTCAGGAGTTTGATCGGTCATAATACCGGTACTAGCCTGCCCTGGAATGTTTGTTTCGAATTCCGTCTCTTCTAAAAAGCTTTTAGTCTTTTTTTGAAGTGTAATAATGTTTTCAACCTCAATGATATTTTCATCTAAATTCTTTAATCTATCATTTACTTCCGACAATGCCTTGGTAAGGTATTCCCTATAAATTCTTTTTTGAGATTTATCGCTAATCCTGTTTAAATCAATCCCGATTATCTTCTCAGGATAAAATGACAATAATGAAACCTTCGGTGAAACAAGCATTTTCTTTTCAGTGGTTGAATAGATCTTCCTTTTTATCTCATCTATTTTTTTCTCCGCCGGATTTTCTTTCTTTAGCAGCAACTGCAGCGAATCAATAATAACAGAATACCTCCGGCTCAATTCCTTCTTTAAATTTTCATCTTCCGTTTCCAGGTTCAGAATCTTCTTTTGCAAGGCATCTATTTGATTCGAGATAGAAATTGAGCCAGCCATTAAACCGGTAACCGCTTCTTTGTTATAATTACTCTTGCTTTTTTCGGCATCAATTTCCTTTGCTCTCATATCCAGTATCCTTTTAAGTGAATCCAGCTTGCATCGTTCTTCGCTTAAGGTCGACTGCAGCCCGGCATAATTAGCTTCAAGCTGCGAAAGTGCCTGGGAAAGAACGATTGAATTATAAAAAAACGCAAGGAAAAAAATAAGCCAAATATTTTTCATAATAATCCAAACTTCTCAAGCTTATAATAAAGCACGCTTGTGCTTATTCCCAAAAATTTTGCTGCGCGATTCTTTACTCCGCCGGCTTTTTTCATTGCTTGAACAATCAAGCTCTTCTCGAATGCATAAACTGCGTCTTCCAGCGGCAGGTTATCGTACGCGTTTGTAATTTTCATACTGTTTGAAAGATGTCTTGCAATCAAACCGGCGTCAATTATTTTCGAATCAGAAACGACAACGAGGCGCTCAATTAAATTTTCAAGCTCGCGGATATTGCCCTGCCACGGGTATTCCATCAAAAGCTTCAAGCCTTCCGTCTCCATTTCTTTAGACGGCTGACGGTTCTTTCCCGCCATCTTTTTTAAGAAGTGGTTAACTAATGCCGGAATATCTTCCTTCCTTTCTCTGAGCGGAGGAAGATTAATCGGAATAACACTCAACCGGTAAAACAAATCTTCACGGAACTTTCCTTCCGATATTAGTTTCTGAAGGTTTTTGTTTGTTGAAGAGATAATCCGGACATCGGATTTAATTGTTTCCTCGCCGCCGACTCTTTCAAACTCTCCTTCCTGCAGAACTCGCAATAGCTTTACCTGCATTGCCGGTGAAACGTCTCCGACCTCATCGAGAAGCAGTGTGCCTTTATCCGCAAGCTCGAACCTGCCTTTCTTCTGCTTTATTGCACCGGTAAACGAGCCTTTTTCATGACCGAATAATTCGCTTTCAAGAAGGTTGTCGTTCAAGGCGCCGCAATTTATTTTTATAAACGCGTTTTCTGCGCGCAAGCTCTTTTTATGAATTGCTTTTGCAATGAGTTCTTTTCCGGTTCCGCTTTCTCCTTGAATTAAAACAGCGCTGTCCTTACCGGCTACCTGGTTAACAAGCATGAATATATTTTTCATAGCTTCGGAACTTCCGATTATGTCATCGTATCCGGAAAAATATTCTTCGCTTAAAAGCTTATTCTGATCGAGCACGGTCTGGAGTTTTCTATCGCTTGATATTTTTTCGCATATTTTTTTAATCCGAATTCTAAGCTCATCGGGCGAGAAGGGCTTGGACATAAAATCAAATGCGCCAAGCTTCATTGCCTTTACCGCATCATCCACGGTGCCGTAAGCAGAAATCATCAATGCTTCAATCAACGGATTTTTTTTCTTCAAACCGGCAAGAACTTCAATACCGTTCATCGGTTCCATCTTCAAATCAATAATTGCAATGGCAGGATTTTTTAATTCACATTCCTTTACAGCAGCCGGACCATTTTCAAAGTCAAATACTTTATATCCGTCGCGGCGAAGGGTCTCTACTATTCCAAGCCGCATCGTGTCGTTGTCTTCGATTACAAAAATATTTTCACCATTCACACTAACTTTCCTCCTTCCTTATCGGGGGCTAATTT
>JAJYIL010000222.1 GCA_021790055.1 Bacteroidota bacterium | reverse complement strand
TTAATTCAATATAACTTGTTCGGCGCGGATGTCGGGCTGTTATCTTTTTTCTTTTTTAATTTTGTTCAGCTTAAGCCGCACCAGGCAATCTTTACCGAGGCAGGAGTTCCGCACGCATACATCAAAGGAAACATAATTGAATGCATGGCAAACTCAGACAATGTAGTGCGAGCAGGTCTTACAAATAAATTTAAGGATGTAAATACTCTTCTCGAAATTATGCGGTATGATTTTGCGGAATATGAAGTTATCAATCGCGGTATGAAGAATGACGAAGTAATTTATAAAACTCCCGCTGAAGAATTTGAAGTTTCATATTCCAAAAAAGGAGCCGGGTATTTAAAGAAGATCAAATCTATAGACAAGCCGGAGGTTTATCTTGTTACCGGCGGCGAGCTGAATATAACCTGGGCATCAGCCGGTAAAATGATGTCGCAAAAATTTTCGAAGGGAGAATCGTTTCTAATTCCGGCGTTTCTTCCGGAGTATGAAATTTCTTCCAGTGAAGAAGTTAGCTTTTATAAAGTTGAGATTCCATTTTAGATAAAAGCGGAACGGCTGCAATGATAAACGGAAAAGGGTATTCTGATGAATGCTGGTGGAAATATTCCAGGTGAAGTTATTTTGATTTTCGTTGTGTAACTTTGTGCAGAACTTGGTGCGACTTTGTGAAATCAAAAGGAAAGGTCACAATGTCTCACAAAGGTCACACTAAGTTTCTCAAAGTAAAAATTAAGAAATCATTTTTTAAGGAGTAATGGATGTACATAGCGGAAGAGAATCGGTATGATAAGATGAAGTACAACCGCTGCGGCAGAAGCGGAATTAAGCTGCCGGCAATATCGCTTGGATTATGGCATAACTTCGGAGGAGTTGATGTATTTGAAAATTCCCGCCCGATGCTCAGGCGTGCATTCGATCTCGGCATTACGCATTTCGATCTTGCAAACAATTACGGACCGCCTTACGGCTCGGCGGAGGAAACATTCGGGGAAATTTACAAACGGGATTTTTCTTCTTATAGAGATGAACTAATAATTTCATCCAAAGCCGGTTATGATATGTGGGCTGGTCCTTACGGCAACTGGGGCTCGCGTAAATATTTGATTGCAAGCCTTGATCAAAGCCTAAAGCGCATGGGACTTGAGTACGTTGATATTTTTTATCATCACCGCCCTGATCCTGAAACTCCGCTTGAAGAAACTATGGGAGCTTTGAACGACATAGTCCGCAGCGGTAAAGCGCTTTATGCAGGCGTTTCAAATTATCCGGCAGATCTAACTGAGAAGGCAGAAAGAATTTTGAAGTCAATGGGAACTCACCTGCTGATACATCAGCCGAAGTACAGCATGTTTGAGCGGTGGATTGAAGACGGGTTGATTAAAGTCCTCCGTGATGAAGGAATAGGCTGCATAGTCTTTTCGCCGCTTGCACAAGGACTGCTGACGGATAAGTATTTAAATGGAATACCTGCCGGTTCGCGTGCTTCAAAGCCGACCGGGTTTTTAAAACCCGAGCAGGTAACCAAAGAGAAAGTTGCAATTGTTAAAAAGTTAAACGAAATTGCCGGAGTTAGAAATCAATCACTTGCACAGATGTCGTTGGCGTGGGTGCTTCGCCATAATGAAGTAACGTCTGCGCTGATTGGCGCAAGCAGGGTTGAACAAATTGATGATGCGGTTAAAGCAATTGATAATCTGTCTTTCTCTGAAGAAGAGCTCCGAAGGATCGAGGATACTCTTTCCAGTAAATAATCATTAAGTAAAAAACGAGAAAGTTATTCTGGCTCTTCCGTGTCTTGATTATAGAGATTCGTGCTCAGATATTAATAAAAGAAACTAAGCAACCATGTGATGTCCTCATGAAATTGCGCCTCTTGCTGTCGGTTTCCATTCAATCCGCGTTGAGTACTTCCAAAAGTAAAGCGGCGACAGATTGAATGTAAGCTATGAAGTACCGGGAATAAAAAAGAAGATTATTGATTCATCTGTTCTATTTCATTAATACCAAATAACAAATTAGAAGGTCTGTCAAATGAAAAAAATTATAGTACTGTTCTTCTTCGTTGCTTCCATTTTAGTGCTTGCACAGACAAATGAAGTTACTGTCGACGCAGCTCATCTTCAATATAAAATCAACAAAAATATTTACGGGCAGTTTTCAGAGCATCTCGGTCACTGCATATACGGCGGTATTTGGGTTGGAACGCATTCTCCGATTCCCAATATCGACGGCATAAGGAAGGATGTAGTTGAAGCTTTAAGGGAAATTAAAGTGCCGGTATTAAGATGGCCTGGCGGCTGCTTTGCGGATGAATACCACTGGATGAACGGAATAGGTCCGCGAGATAAAAGACCGTCAATGATAAATACTAACTGGGGCGGTGTTACGGAGAATAATCATTTCGGAACCAGCGAATTCCTTGACTTCTGCAAGTTGATTGGAGCTGAGCCTTACTTTTCGGGCAACGTAGGAAGCGGTACGGTGAAAGAACTTTCCGAATGGGTTGAATATGTCAACTCGGATAACGTAAGCCCGATGACCGAACTCAGGAAGAAATACGGAAGAAGCCATTCGTGGGGCGTTAAGTATTGGGGCATCGGAAATGAAGCCTGGGGATGCGGCGGAAACATGACACCGGAATATTACTCCGACCTCGTTAGAAGATACGGAACCTTCATGAAGAATTACGGCAAGAACAGGATTTTTAAAATTGCGGTTGGACCCGGCGGAAGCGATTACAACTGGACTGACGTTCTTATGAAAGAAGCCGGAAGGTATATCAACGGCTTGTCCCTGCATTATTATTCCTTCGGCGATGGAAAGCCTGCGGCGGATTTTACGGAGAAGGGATGGTTCGACATAATGAAAAAATCCTTAATGATGGAGACGCTGATTGACAAGAATGAAAAGATAATGGATAAATATGACCCCGGTAAACGGGTTGCTCTTTGTGTTGACGAGTGGGGCAACTGGTTCGGCGTCGAGCCCGGAACCAACCCGGCATTTCTTTTCCAGCAGAACACAATGAGGGATGCAATAACTGCCGCAGCAAATTTGAATATATTTAATAACCATTGCGACCGGGTTAGGCTGGCAGCTATTGCACAGATGGTGAATGTTCTTCAGGCAATGATACTGACTAAGGGAGATAAGATAGTTCTAACCCCGACTTATTACGTTTTTGATTTGTACAAAGTAAACCAGGATGCAATGCTGGTACCTACAAAAGTAAAGTCCGCCGGGTATACATTTGAAGGTCAAAGCCTGCCGGCAATAAACTGTTCTGCTTCGCTGGATTCAACAGGCAAGATGCATATATCGCTTTGCAATATCGATCCGGATAAGGGAGAAAAAGTCTCATGCGACCTGGTTAAGTTCAAAGCCGACGGAGTGTCGGGAAAAATTCTTACCTCAAGCAAGATGAACGCCGACAATACTTTTGAGAATCCGAATGTAGTTATGCCGGAAAGCTTTTCTGATTTCAAGCTGGCTGATAATAAGATTGAAGTCAACATGCCGCCGATGTCGGTTATTGTTCTAACCGTAACCGGCAGGCATCAGCTTCCGCCGCCTATTGAATTGAAGAATCCAAAGTCCGGTTTGCAATATAAATATTACGAAGGACAGTGGAGGAGCCTGCCTAATTTTAATTTGTTAACTTCAAAAGCCGAAGGTGTAATCGATCAAATAAAAATCCCGGAGAAAAATTCCGGAGAGAATTTCGGCGTTCAATATGAAGGCTACATAAAAATACCGGAGAACGGCAATTACACCTTCTATACGAATTCGGATGACGGTTCGAGCCTGTACATCGATGATCAGATGATAGTCAGCAACGACGGTGAGCATGCCTCGCAGGAGCGCTCCGGTACGATTGAGTTAACGGCGGGATTTCATAAGATTAAAGTGTGGTTCTTCCAGGGCGGGGGCGGAATGTCGTTGGATGCAAGCCTTGAAGGTCCAGGCTTACCGAAAAGAAGTATCCCGGCAGACATGCTGTTCTACGAACCCAAATAATCTTTCGAGCCGAGGTTTTTTATAGCTGCCGAAATTATTTAGGGGTGTTGTCCGAAGCTCTCCTTCGGTGGAGTAATGGAATAACGGAACGGTTGATTCTTTCAGTGACTCAAAGGTACAATATTCCATTATTACATTACTCCGGAATTTTAATAACATAACAAATCAAATTCAATAAATTTCAATGAGCATTTAAATGAAAAAGCTGACGTCAATTGTTTACTTTACCGCGGTATTTATCTCTCTAAATTTAAGCGTTGCCTTTGGGGAAGCTTACAACATAAAAACATTCGGAGCTGTTGGCGATGGTAAGACCATTAACACGATATCAATTCAAAGTGCTATAGATAAATGCCGCGATGCCGGAGGCGGAGTTGTATTAATACCTCAAGGAATTTTTATCTCCGGCACAATTAAATTGTTCAGCAATATCGATCTTCATCTGGAAAGCGGCGCAGTCTTAAAGGGCAGCGAAAAGCTTTCCGATTATTATCTAAATGGTAAAAAGGTAGGATTAATTTATACGGAGAATTCGAACAATGTTTTGATTACTGGTCATGGAAATATTGACGGCAACGGCGATGTATTTATGAATACTAATCAATCAAAAGTATTTGATACTGTAAGCACACAATATACGAGACAGAAAAATCATTTTAGGGAAGTGTTAAGGGGGCTTGGCGATGGTCCTTACATTCCGCTTGACAGACCATTCCAGATGATAATCTTTTCAGACTGTAAGAATGTCACGGTGCAGAATGTCCTTATTTCCAACTCGCCGTTCTGGACGCTTCACTTTGCGGACTGCGACGGCGTTATTGTTTCAGGCGTGCGCGTTCAGAATGATCTTATGGTACCGAATAATGACGGGATGGATTTTACTTCATGCAGCAACGTGCAGGTTTCCAACTGTGATATTCGTACCGGTGACGATGCAATAGTGTTTACCGGCTATGCTTACCATTTTGATTTGCCCGGTTATAAAAATCTAAAACACGATTCTAAAAATATAACCGTAACCAACTGCTATTTAGTTTCGCGCTCAAGCGCAATTCGTATTGGCGGATGGGATCAGAATAACATGAGGAATTATACTTTCTCAAACATTGTTATTGCAAACAGCAACCGCGGAATAAATCTTTGCGTTCGCGATCAAGGCTCGATTGAAGACATGACTTTTTCCAACATCATCATTCACACGCATCTATTTACCGGAGATTGGTGGGGTAACGGCGAGCCGGTACATATTTCCGTTATCCGAGGAAAAGAAAAAGTAAAGCTCGGCAAAATTAAAAACGTCAAGTTCAGCCACATATTTGCGACAGGTGAAGATGGATTTCTTTTATACAGCAGCAGCGAAAGTATAATTAAGAATATTTCTTTTGACGACATCCAATTTAAATTGAATGAAAGCCGGCTTGAGAAAGAATGCGGCGGTAATTTTGATTTGCGACCTGCTACTGATAAAAAGCTGGAATTGTTTGAGCATGATATCCCTGCTTTCTTTGCAGAGAATGTAAGGAACATACGGCTTGATAATTTCGATATAAAATGGAGCGACGTTAAAGAGCCTTACTTTACTAACGGAATTGAGTTTAATAAGTTTAAAAATATCTGGATTGAAAATTGTATTGTCGATCCTGCACCGCATAGTACAAGTTCTTCATCAATTTATCTGCGAAATGGAAGCGGCTACGAAATATTAAATACACACAGTGCC
>JAJYIL010000221.1 GCA_021790055.1 Bacteroidota bacterium | reverse complement strand
ATCGAATCTTAATACAAGAGGCTGCAATACTGCTGCCGGAAGTAAATTCAATACTCGATTAAGTTTCTGCAGAACATCTATCATCGCAACATCGGTAACTTGAGAAATTAACGGTACATCCTTCTCATGCAAATTAATAATTGCTTTAAGATTATCAACATCCATCAATCTAAACAACGTTGAGCTTGAAGACGTTGTTGAAAAAGCTACATAAGTTCCGGGATCTAAAAACCGCTTTATTATCTTTCCGGTAAAAGACGCCGTAACTCCGCAGTAGCTCAATTTCGTCAGGGCATTGGAATAATTCGCATCGGCAGATTCTTCCTGGGCTAGTGCAATGTTGTAAGCAGTTTTTGATTTATCAATGTCCTGCTGTGAAATTAAATTTTGTGCAAACAATGATTTATTGCGATTATAATTCAGCCGGGCATTTCCGAGATTGGCGGAAGCTTGAAGAAAGCTTGCGTGCGTCTTCTTGGCGTTCTAAGAATAAATGGTCGTATCTATAAGTGCAAGAAGTTGTCCTTTAGTAACGCCGTCACCGATGTCTACATACATCTTTTCTATATTCTCGATCATCTTCGAATAAATATTTACCTGTTGCATCGGCAGAATGTCGCCTGTTAAAGATTCTTTCCTTGCGATACTCCCGTAGTAAGCTTTCTCAAGCATAACTACCGGTGTTAAAGATGGTCGTCTTGATGATTTGGATGCAATATTCTTGATCCTTATTACTGCCGCAATGATTAAAAGTATTACGATTGCTGCGGTAATTAGATAAGAAATTCTTTTCTTCCTTCGCATTTGGTTCTCTAAAGTTCAAGTAAAATAATATCGTCTCATGTTTCAATCCCGACATTAACTTTTGATCTTTTTCGACAAGTGATCCCCCACAAAAGGTTAAAATAGAGAATTTACAAATGATAAATATTTTTGACAAAGAATACTTTGTCCGTTACTTAAAACAAGTTAGTTTTGAGCAAATAAAAAGAAGCGGCTATAATAATGTCAAAGCAAAAAATCCTCGAACTTGTTTTCACAAAGCTTTTCTTATCTACTAGTTTACTAACATACATTGTTTTGATTTCTTCGTTTACAATTCTTCATGCACAGGAAATAAGCAATGTTGAATACGGAAGGTACTTTCATGGATTTAAACAATCCTATCCGGCATTAGATTCTAAATACGATTTATCCTATCATAGAAACTTTTCCGCTATTTCCAGTACTTCAATTGATCAAGGTTCTTCAGGTGTCAACTTCAATCTCTTCGGGAATTTCGGCAATAATATAATAAACAGCTTTAAGGGGAATAATCTGTATCTTCATCTTGCAGGCATTGCGCTTACTTCCCTTTTGGTTACTCAAAATGTAGATTATAAGGTTGAACACTTCTTTAATCAGCATCCGGATTACGGTAAATGGGCGAGACCAATTCTTGTAACCGGGCAATTGCTTCCTTTTATTGTCGGAGGCGGGCTTTACGCCTATGGAAAATTAGGCAACGACAATGAATTTATCGGCGCATCTTTTGCCGTACTCCAGGCAAGCTTGATTGAATTTCTTTACAACTCAACATTAAAAGCAATAACCGGCAGACCTGGTCCTGATTGGCGACATAATCCCGATATGGAATCTTTAAGTAAAACCTTCCGTTTCGGTTTCCTTCGCGGAGGAATTTTTTGGGGCTGGCCTTCCGGACATACTTCAGCAACTATGGCTGTCGTTTCAGCTTTAACAAATTATTATCCAAACAGTACATGGTTAAAAATTGTGGGATACTCTTGGGTAGCTTATACTATCTTTGGCGTTTCATCTATTAACAGGGGCGGTATGCATTGGTTCTCCGATGCCATTGCTGCGGCTCTAATGGCGTATGCAGTTGGCTCGACTGTAGGGAAATACTATAGAGGTGTTTACAACAATGCCGTGTTTGCCGATTCGAATTCACAGCGAGAAAATTTTATACCGGAAATAAATCCAATGGGAATAAACTTGACATTTCAATTTTAAATCTTCTGCGCACTTTGCGTAACCTTATCGAATTATGCTTGCATAACCTTTTTCCCTCGCAAAGACAGCGCAAAGCTCGCAAGCGTCATTTAAGAAGTATGAGCTTCTTAGCTTCGACAAAACCGCCTGCCCTCAACTGGTATAAATAAACTCCGCTCGATAATCGTTCGTGGTTTGTAGCTTGTTGGTTGTTGGTTAGTGAAAACAACACTGAGTGTTCCCCGGCAGCTTGAAATTCATTTACAAGAGTCGCAATCTCTCTTCCGAGTATATCATAAACCTTTAATTGTACCAACCCGGGTTTTGCAATTTGGTATTTTATCGTCGTTGAAGGATTAAATGGATTAGGATAGTTCTGGTCTAATTTATAAGCAAAGTGCTTTTCATTATTATTCTCAAATATTACGGTAAGCAGATAAACGACCATAGGCTCCGACCACGAACCTGCGCCTAATAAATTATTCCCTTGAACTCTCCAATAAAATGTTGAGTGTAATCTAACCAGGGAATAATTTATGGCGGTATCAGCTATATCAGTTGAATCTTCAATTATATTTTTAAACTCTTTATCATACGCAATCTGAAACCGGTATGAAATCGCAAATAATGATTCCTTCCAGTAAAACAAAATTGAAGAAGTTGAATCCGGTATTTTTGTATTGCTGTTCGGAGATATTAGCACCGGGGAATATGGCAGATTAACAGTGGTTGAATCTACCACATTTCCGGAATTATATTGATCAGCGCCGACATCCCATATATTTGAACGTATTCCATAATCAATATCATTATTAAACGGATCCTCCTTATCAGCCGATAAGTTAATGCCCTTTCCAACCGCTAAAATACCTGTTGCCATTAGATGGAAATTACCCTTAGCCGGGTTTTCAAAATATTTATTCCCGAAAACACTGTCTCCCATAAACATCTGCAAATTATCAATATAGCATTTACCCCAGTTGCTGCTGTTATTTATTATGTGAATAATGAAACTCGTGTTAGTATCTGAATAAAATTTAATAGATTGACTTACAAAGTTATAACTAGTGGTTGTTACTGATGAGCCTCCAAGCTTCAAGCCCCGGTTATTTGTCAGATATATTGTATCTAAACTCCCGCCTCCGTAAGCGTTATAAAAAGAAAAAGTATAATCAGTAAACTTTTTCATTCCTGATATACTTATAGTATTAATATTGACGGAGCTTGTTCCCTTATTAATAGACAAGCATGAGTGCCCTGAATTAATAGGATAACCGGCTAAACTTAATTCCGACGTATCGCTAATAAAAGGAAATACCGTGCCGTTTTCAAATGAATTATTTGGAATTGAGACAGCGTTAATAGGTGTAGAAGCCGGAAGCGAAACATTATTGCTACTTATATCTGCATATTGAGATTGATTGAAAAAGTCAGATGAATTACTTAAAGGATAAGGATTTTGAACAAGGTTGTTGCGAACAGTAGCCAATGAAGAATAATAACCTATTTCGCCTCCCCGGTTCCATATACCAAACTTCGAATTATAAATCGTATTATTATCTATGAATACCATCATTGAATCGCCAATAGGGTAAGTCAGAATACCAATGTTACCCGGGGTTTCGGCGTTAACATTGTTGAACCCATAAATAATATTGTTTCTTATAAAATACTTTGAATACTTAGTTTCCGCATCTACTCTTATCCCGTTGCCATGTTCATCAGCAGATGTCTTAATTCTTTCCAATATACAGTTGCTTACATATCCGCCGTCATTACAATCGATTAATGTAATACAATTTCCCTGTCCCAGACTGTCTTTAAAACAAATTCCATCGATTATTACTTTAGAAGTATTTACTTGAAGCAAGGATGAATTCGAGGGAGTACTTTCGATCCTATAAATATTACTTTTCTCAAGAGGATAAATTCCTTTGTGTCGATAGAGTGAATCAGCAATAATTTCTATATAATGTATAGAATCGGTTATAAACAAAGAGCCAATATCTGAGGCACTGTCGGGTTGACCGTTTGTGCAAATACATTCGGCAATCTCAATAGTATTTCTACCTTTTGCAGTGATGTCCCCAGCCCTGTCATTTGCCCAATCCATTAAGGACTTATAATCTCCTGTACCTCCAGGATCAATTATCTTTATTATCTTCGTCTGCGGTAAAACAACAGAAGCAATTAATAAGAAATATGGTATAAATTTAGTCAATGAAATATAATGAATTGCATAACTCTATTTCAAAAGTAACAATTTTTTAGTCGAGACATAGTAGCCTGAATTCAACCTGTAGATATAAACTCCGCTCGATAATTGTTTGTGGTTTGCAGTTTGTTGTTTGTTGTCTGCCTGGAATTGAACTAAGTATTTTCCTGCTGTTTGGAATTCATTTACCAGCGTTGCTACTTCTCTTCCTAGAATATCAAAAACCTTTAGCTGCACCCATCCGGATTTCGGAATTTGATATTTGATCGTCGTTGCCGGATTGAAAGGATTGGGATAGTTTTGGTAAAGCTTAAAGGTAGTAATAACATTCTTAATTCCGGAAATATCGGTTGCGGAAGGAAGCGGACTCCCTGCATTCATCCATGCAGTATAAATTAAATTCGCTAAGTTCCATGAAGCCTGGTTCAACAATTTAATTGTAAAGCTCCCGGTAAGTTCCCAAAGCTTTTGATAATACCCGGAACTCTTTGTATCACTATTATATGCCTTCGCCGCAGCATCGCCATTAATAACGGAATCAACATAAGCATAATTCTTGTAGATATAACCGAAAACGAAATCAGAAATATTTGAGATATATTGAACACTATCACCCGTAATTTGTATCTGGTTCTGGTAGGTGTTTATCATGTTTTTTTCAAATCTTGTATGAAGTCCACCAGGATTATAATTTTTAGTCAAGTGCAGCGGCTGATGTCCATCCCCTACGTAATGACCCAGGTCGGCAGCAATTAAAGCTGCTTTGTTCCAATCTCTTCTTTTAAAGCAATTTTTTAAAGTATCATAAGCTGCAATTGTTGCCCAGGGAAGAATACCTACATCTAAAACAAAAGAAGAGCCGTGAAGCGCAACGACTGAATCATAATCCTGACTAATTTTTCCTGTTGAATTAAATTCCGGATAACTATCAATATCGATAAAATGTTTGGGATATTCCGAAGGAACGGTATCCTTTCTATAATCTGCATCGGAAGCATGCTGCGCTAAAATATCAGACCAGTATAAAAGCTCTTTCATCTGAGGCGGGAAAGAAAGCGTAGCGTTTTTATTAATCATTTTATGCGCGGTTGAACCCCAGCCTACAAAAATTATTGAGAGCAGCAATATTATTGCCGCTCTGTTCCTTGAATTATTTTTCATTTGCATCCCTATTATTTCAATAATGAATTTTAATTAAAGCAAACTTACTACATGTTGGGTGATTTAAGAAAAGGTAACGAATGAGATAATTAGCTTTTCCGTAATCCTAAACAGTATACCTTTGCCGCAGTATCTCAAATAAAAGAACTCCGGCAGCAACTGAAACGTTCAGCGATTGAATCTTCCCTTTCATCGGAATTCTAATTATGAAGTCGCAGCTTTCGGCAGTCAATCTTCTAATTCCCTTTTCCTCATTGCCGAGGACTAATGCTATCGGCAACTTATAATCGACTTCGGTATAAACTTTAGAATTCTTAAGTGATGAACCGACAATCCAAATTCCGCTTTCTTTCAATTCCTTTAATGCTTGAACAAGATT
>JAJYIL010000220.1 GCA_021790055.1 Bacteroidota bacterium | reverse complement strand
GTTAACGGAATTGTTTCGAAAAGACCATTCCATGGGGTCCAAAACAAAATTTAATTTAAGTAGACGAATTATCTGCAATAAGATGTTTATATGATGCGGGATTTTTCTTAAATTCGTTTCTTAAATTCGTAATATTTGAAACTTAGCCTTAAAAAAAATGACAGAGAAAATAGATGAAGAAAGAAGAAATAATTAAATCGCTCCTTGAAGCAAAAGCAGTGGCTGTTGTAAGGCTTTCGGATTCTTCAAAGATGATAAGGGTTGCAGAGGCAATTTACAAAGGCGGCGTTTCGGCAATTGAAATTACCACGAGTGTTCCGAATGCAATTGAAGTTATTAAAAACGCAAGCCGGGAAATTGGAAGCTACATGAATGTTGGTGTCGGAACTGTGTTGAATGCAGAGACAGCTCAACAAGCAATCGATGCCGGAGCTAAGTACGTTGTTAGTCCGTTTTTCAAAAAAGAAATTTTAGAAACAGCGCACAGAAACGGTATTCCTGTAATGCCCGGCGCATTTACGCCTACAGAAATTCAAACTGCTTATGAAGCCGGAGCGGATGTTATAAAGATATTTCCTGCAGATGTAGTCGGAATGGCTTTCTTCAAAGGTGTGCTTGCGCCAATGCCATATTTAAAACTAATGCCGACAGGCGGTGTTACTCTGATTAATGCGGGTGATTGGATTAAATCAGGCGCCTGCGCTGTAGGTGTAGGAACTGCTTTGTTGGACAAAAAGGCAATTGCCGAAGAGAATTACAGCATACTTACAGATAATGCTAAAGTGCTGATGGAAAGCATTCGAAAAGCTGAAGTGAAATAAGTTTAAAGGTATACGGGTATAGTGGCATAGAGGAGTTATTCAGAATAGTTCCCTTATACTTTTATACCCGTATACCTAATACTTTTTAAAGTACATAATAAGATTTTAAAATTATAGGATATTATAAGATGTCAAACAAAGTCGTAACGATGGGCGAAATAATGCTGCGTTTATCTACACCAGGTTATAGCAGGTTTGTGCAAACCCAAAGTTTTGATGTAAACTTTGGAGGCGGCGAGGCAAACGTTGCTGTGGCTTTATCAAATTACGGCTTTGAAAGTTACTTCATTACAAAACTTCCTAAACATGAAATCGGGCAGGCAACAGTAAACAGCTTGAGAAGGTTTGGCGTTCGAACCGATTATATTGTACGAGGTGGGAATAGGGTTGGAATTTATTTTTTAGAAACCGGCGCAAGTCAGAGAGCTTCAAAAGTAATTTATGATAGATCCAATTCTGCTGTATCTACATTAGGTAAAGAAGAATTGAACTGGGATGAAGTTTTTGATAATGCGAAATGGTTCCACTGGACAGGCATTACACCGGCGCTTGGTAAAACAGTTCAGGAATCATTAGTCGCGGCATGCGAAGCAGCAAAGAAACATGGCGTAACAATAAGTGCAGACTTGAATTACCGCGCCAAGCTATGGACAACAAAAGAAGCTCAATCGGTAATGATTCCATTGATGGATTATGTAGATGTATGCATAGCTAACGAAGAGGATGCAGAAAAAAGTCTCGACTTCAAAGCAGGAACATCCAGCATTGAGAGTGCAGAGCTTGATGAAAAAGGATATTTTGAATTAGCAAAGCAGCTTAAATCAAAATTTAATTTTAAAGCTGTAGCTATTACTTTAAGAGAAAGCTATTCTGCTTCAAGAAACGGCTGGAGCGCTTTACTTCATGATGATAAAGACTGCAATGAACCATATCGTTCTAAGAGGTACGATATACAAATTGTAGATCGTGTCGGCGGCGGCGATTCTTTTGCCAGCGGCTTGATTTACGGTCTGCTTACAAAGAACAATTCAAAAGATGCTCTGGAGTTTGCCGTTGCAGCTTCATGCTTAAAGCAAACAATTCCCGGAGATTTCAACCTCGTCTCAATTGATGAAGTCGAAAAGCTTGCAAAGGGAAGCGGCTCGGGAAGAGTGGAAAGATAGTCTTCAAAAACTTAATTTACTAATTTATTTTAAGCAGGGTCAGTCTATCTGTCCCCGCTCATTTCTAAGCTTACCTCTGACTAAACTTCAAAATTATTTTAACGATAAAAAAATCTTCTTGCTTGGCTAAGAAGTATAAATTCTAAAATTATTTATGAGTAAAAAATATCGATACAAAACTCCTCTGTGTGTTTATAGTATTCGATCTTAATAAAGCTGGGTAACACTTGGGTAATTGCGGGCGTCTGGCGGATCGTATTTGGATGAGAAAAATAGACCCGAATAATAATGAACTGTAACTTATTAACTGGTTAAAAATTTCCTCCGGTTTCAATCCACTTTTTTTCATTTTCAAATCTATTAACATATTATTTAGGAGCAACTATGAAAAAAGCCTTTGTTTTCTTTTCTTCTGCTGTGCTATGCTTATTTTTTTCCGTTAAGCTCTTAGCACAGGATTCAGCTTCCGTAACATGGCAGCTTCAAACTGACCAAAGCTTCCTAACTTCAGGAAGTTTAACTGGGGATAATCAAACCGTTTCAGGTCTTTCCGCTTCGTATGAAATACCCGCAAGCGGAACAACAAATAAAGTCCAAAAAGATAAACCGGATGCCACAACAAGCGATCCAAGCGGAACAGGCGCATGGCCCGCAGAAACCGGACCTAATGGTAACCGGTATGTTCAGTTTTCACTGTCACCGCAGTCGAATACTACATTTAGCGCAAGATCAATATCATTGCTTCTCGGAGCCAAAGGTGTAAGTACAATAAACGCAAGTATATATTTTTCTACTGACAGTTCCTTCACTACAAAAACATTAATATCCCAACAGGATAGTTTAAAATCAAATTCTGTTAGCCAGCTATCTTTCAATTTTAGTGATTCTGTAATGAATGGGCAGACTTTTTACATTAGAGTTTATCCCTGGAGCGCAGTTCAGATTACGAGTACGACAAAATATTTATACATAGGCAATGTTGAAGTTGCCGGCATTACCTACAATCTGCCGGTACCTGCCGAGGCGTTATGGCCGTTACAGTCCAGCCAGAGCGCAATAACATCAGGTTTGGTAAATGGAGCAGATCAATCTTTTAGTAATTTGGGCTCATATTCCTATACCCAGCTTGGAGGCGAAACGTGTGATAGAATTATTACATTGCCGATTAACAGCGGTACGTGGCCGGCAGAGACTAGTCCCAATTTTACAAGATATATTCAGTATGCAGTAACGCCTAAACCTGGTGGAACATTTTATGTGGATTCAATTTCATTTAAACTTGGTGCTCAGTTTACAAAAAATTTAAGAGCCGCAATTTATTCTTCAAAAGATACATCATTTGCTAACAAAATTTTTCTGGTAGATACTTCTCTTAATTCGAGTAATCTGGTATTTATGGGATATGGCGTTAATGATACAGTGATGAGCGGGGATACGCTTTATTTAAGAATTTATCCTTACGATACTAAAGCAGAAGGATATGCAAAATTAATTTGTGTTGACAGTGTAATGATCGGAGGCGCAACAACCGGTATAGCTGCTTCATTAGCAACGCTAACTACAACGTCTCCGACATATATTTCCACTACCTTTGCTACAAGCGGCGGTAATATTACATCTGACGGCGGCGGAACAGTTACTGCAAGAGGAGTTTGCTGGGATACTACTAATACTCCAACTGTTTCTACCAGCAAGTCCGTTGACGGCGCTGGCGTTGGTTCTTTTGTAAGCAGATTAACCGGACTAAAAGCCGGTAAAACATATTATGTACGCGCATATGCAACTAATCTCGCTGGAACTGCCTACGGAAATCTTGATTCACTTGTTACTCTGGATTCGATAACTGTTCCAACGGTAACTACAACTGCAATAACAAATATTCTTAACAAATCTGCTCAATCTGGCGGTACGGTA
Organism: Bacteroidota bacterium; assembly: GCA_021790055.1. Classification (GTDB taxonomy): domain Bacteria; phylum Bacteroidota; class Ignavibacteria; order Ignavibacteriales; family Ignavibacteriaceae; genus FEN-1297. The sequence goes on along the minus strand of JAJYIL010000220.1, from coordinate 1,863 downwards.
ACTGATTGGGGCGGTGATACTGTTAAAGCAAGGGGTGTCTGCTACAGCAGCAGCAATACGGTTCCTACAATAAATGATAGTAAAACCGTTGATGGAAATGATATTGGTTCTTATACGAGTACCTTGATTAACCTTACTCCTCAAACAAAATATTATGTCCGTGCTTATGCAGTAAACAGCGCCGGTACTGGCTACGGAGTAGTTGATACTTTTATGACGCAAGCTTCTGCACCTTCAATAAGAAAGGTTGTAGCACAAGACGGCAGCGGAGATTACACCACTCTTCAAGCTGCATTTGATGCAGTTCCACAGAATTATACCGGCACATATACTATTTATGTTAAGAACGGCATCTATAAAGAAAAAGACTTGCTTGATTCCAACAGAGTAAATGTAGTTCTAATTGGTCAAAGCAGAGACAGCACGATTATAACTTATGATGATTATTCAGGAAGAGTGGTTGGTGGAACAACTATTGGAACTTCAACAAGCTATACTATTTCTATTGACGTACCCGACTTTACTGCCGAGAATATTACTTTTCAAAATACTTCTCAAGCAGCTCAGGCGGTTGCACTCGAAACCAACGGTGACAGGCAAAGTTATTACAATTGTAATATAGTCGGCTACCAGGATACTTATTATTCCAGAGGGGCACATGGTACTGATAGAATTTATATGAAAGACTGCTATATCGAAGGTTCGGTTGATTTCATGTTCGGCAGAGATATTGTTGTGTTTGATAGTTGCGAGATTCATGAAAATAGAAACGGCGGTACATTAACTGCAGGAAGTACTGATGCAGTTTCATTGTTTGGTTATGTATTCCTTAATTGCAAGATTACTTCTGATTCTATCGGCTTTGACGGGAATCCGGTAGTTCATTTTTATCTTGGAAGACCATGGCAGGCAGCGCCAAGAACCGTTTTCATAAATTGCTATGAGCCTGCTAATCTTGATTCAACCGGCTGGCTTGCTTGGAATGTAACACCTGGTCTTTATGCAGAATATAATTGTTATGGTCCGGGTTATAAACCAACAGACCGTGTAAAATTTTCGAGTCAGCTAACAAGCACTGTGGCGTCTCAATATACAATTGCAAATATCTTTTCGAAGAATTCGAATCCCGGATTCAGCTTTGATTGGATGCCTTCTGATACAATTGTAACTGCTGTTGAAAATAATCAGGAGAATCAGATACCATCTAATTATGCGCTTTCGCAGAATTACCCGAATCCATTTAATCCGTCAACAAGAATTCAGTATTCACTGCCGATGACAGGTCATGTTAGATTATTCGTGTACAATATACTCGGTCAGCTCGTTACCAAACTTGTTGACACAAATCAGAATGCCGGAATTCATGTTATAAATTTCGATGCGAACAGGTTAAGCAGCGGAATTTATTTCTACAGACTTGAAGCGAATAATTACCGGATGACTAAGAAGATGATTCTCCTAAAATGATTCAGCGATTGACAGATATCTTTCAATATGCGATGAGGGCTATTAAATTATAGCTCTCACCGTCAAAATAAAATAACAATGAGAGACGAATGAGACTACAAAGAAATATTATTTATGTAATACTTATAAGCATTTCAATACTTTTGTTTAATTCAATTTCTTTTGGTAGAATTGAATACCGGGATATGAACTTAACGTTGATAGATACTACAAGCAATGGGTTTATCGGAGACGGCGTTACAGAAAATACAAAAGCGATTCAAGCAGCATTGGACAGCGTTTCTGCCGCAGGCGGAGGCATTATTAGATTTTCAAATGGAAAATTCTTAACCGGTCCTCTAACCATTCAAAGTAACGACACGCTTGAAATAGACAGCTCTGCCGGAATACTGGGAA
>JAJYIL010000219.1 GCA_021790055.1 Bacteroidota bacterium | reverse complement strand
TATTTAAGCCGATGTACACGTGGCCCGGTGTTATTATAGTTTTGTTAGGAATCCCTGTCTATTTCTCCTGGAGAAGATTGGCTAAGGATAATTAATATTTAAAAAATCCTATTTGAATATTTAGACTCAGTTAGCTAATTTTTATTGGTTAATTGAAATGTAAGATGAGATTAAAAGAAGACATAAAAGATTTTCTTTCCCGTTATGCCGAAGAAAATTTCTCCGATGCTGAAGTCTTTCTTTTCGGCGCTAGGGTTAACTTCAGCAAGAAAGGGGAAGACTTAGATGCGCAAATCTTAACTGAAAAGAAGCTCAGCTTTTCCGATTTGACTAAAATGCGGATAAGCTTTTACATTGCTTTTGGCGAACAGAAAATTGATTTGGTAAACTTTACTTGTTCCGAGAAAAATCATTTTAAGAATATTGCATTGGAACAAGCTATCGAATTATGAAAGACAACATTCATTTAACACATAAAATTGGGAGGCTACATGATACAGTCCGCTACGGTTCAACCCGAAAAATTTAAGTACAAATGGTTCGTTGCCGGAGATATTAACGGCTTCTTCGGCTTAATGATCGATAACCTTACCGTACTATCTTTCCTTGCAGGGATTATGATCTCCGTTTTCAAATATCCTGCAGATATTGTTTACGGAAAGATGTTTCCTGGAACCGCTTTTGGTGTTCTGTTTGGCGATCTTGTCTATACCTGGATGGCTTTCCGTTTGGCTAAAAAGAAAAATAATTCTGAAGTAACAGCGATGCCGCTCGGTTTGGATACGCCTTCAACAATTGGCATTGCGCTTACCGTTCTCGGTCCGGCTTTCATCTATTTAAAGGCTAAAGGAATGGCTGTGAATGATGCTGCGATGATGACCTGGTACATAGGTATGGCAACAATGGTTATGATCGGTGCTTTCAAAGTAATTTTTTCTTTCATCGGAGGCTGGGTACAGAAGATTGTTCCGCAAGCGGGGTTGCTTGGAAGCCTTGCCGGGATTGGTCTTGCACTAATCGGTTTCGTTCCGTTAATGGATGTATTCGGATTACCTGTAGTCGGGATGATTTCGCTTGGATTAATTTTATATACTCTAGTAGCAAAGATAAATCTTCCAAAAAAATTTCCAGGAGTGTTTGCCGCAATCTTTATCGGTACTCTTTTATATTACGTATTAGCGCCAATGGGCTTGCTTGGGGCAAGCTACACTGCGCCATCAATGCAGCTTCACTTCGGAGTGCCGGTTCCAACTTTAGGGTTCATTAACGGATTTTGGGAAGCGCTGAAGTATCTTCCTATTGCATTGCCGTTTGCGATTCTCACTGTTGTCGGCGGAATAAACGTTACTGAGAGTGCAAAAGTTGCAGGCGATGACTATAAAACAAGAGATATTCTTTTAACGGAAGCTTGTTCAACATTGGTTGCCGGTATTTGCGGAGGGGTTGCGCAAACTACTCCATATATTGGTCAGCCGGCTTACAAAGCGATGGGAAGCCGTGCGGGGTATACGGTGCTTACCGGATTATTCATCGGCTTCGGTGGATTTCTTGGATATGTGTCTTTCTTCGTTGAGTTCATTCCGCGCGCTGTACTTGCACCTATATTAATTTTTGTGGCACTTGATATTACCGTACAGGCATTCAGAGCGGTTCCTCAAGCACATACAACCGCAGTAGCCTTCTCCTTGTTTCCAAATGTTGCAAGGCTGCTGCAGATTCAATTGAGCAATACCGATATTGTTCCGCTTGCAAAGTTTAATGAGCTGCTTGCTGTTCCCGGTAAAACGCTGCCGCAGATGCTTGTAATAGTAGCATTAGGAAACGGATTCATTTTAACAGCAATGCTATGGGGCGCTTTTGCAGCAAAGCTGATTGACAAGAAGCTGAAGCAGGCAAGCGTTTACCTTGTAATTACCGCGGTATTTACTTTCTTCGGCGTTATTCACTCGGCTGATCCCAACGGCAACATGTATTTACCGTGGCAGTTAAGCGGAATCTTTCAGCAGATACCATATCAATTTACGGTCGCATACCTGATTCTAGCAGGAATGTTATTCTTCTTGTCTTTTACTAAGCAAAGTAAAGAACTGGTGAGAATAAATGAATAGTCAGATAACCTTGTAAATTTCTTTTATGATTTTCTCTGTAGCGCCGAGATTTTCCTGAACGTAATCATATGAGATTTTCTCTTTCTTTTTGCGGTATTCGTCATTGATGAATATTGTTCTAAGCTGGCGATATGCTTCCTGTTTATTTTTAATTAGTATTCCGCCGCCGCGTCTTAAGAGCTTTTGCGTCTCCTGGGAGTTTTCAATCCTTGGACCGAACATTACCGGGATGCCGTAAACAGCGGCTTCCAACACGTTATGGATTCCCTGCTTAAAGCTGCCGCCTACATATGCAGCATTTGCATAAGTATATAGTGTAAGCAGGATGCCGATTGAATCGATAATAATAACCCGCTCATCCTTATAATTATTTAAGAATGAAAACCTAATTGTCTTTAGCTTACCAGAAAATTCATTCTCAATCTTTTCAAGGTTCAACAAGGTTGGCTCATGGGGTGCAATAATCATGATAACATCTTTGTCGTACCTTGCCAGCTTCATAAATGCAGGTAAAATTACATCCTCATCGTTCTCCCAGGTACTTCCGGCTACAAACACCTTTTTACCTGCAACAATTTCTTCTTTGATTAAATTCCTATCACGTGCGGTAATGCTTCTTTGATAAACCCTGTCGAACCTTGTATCGCCTACCGGCTGAACTTGCTCTTCTGTACAGCCGAACCATTTAAATCCTTCGGCATCTTCCTCTGAGACTGTAAGTATCCTGGTAAAGTTACTGTATAATATCTTGTGGAAGTTTTTCATTAACAGGAGCTTCCTCGATGAATTCGGCTTCATGGTGGCATCAACAATAAAACATGGCACCTTATAATCACTCATAGCCCAAACTATGTTCGGCCAGTAATCGTAGCGCATAATAACTGCGAGGCTGGGATGAACTAATTGTATAAATCTTTTCGCATTGGAATGAGTATCGAATGGAATGTACGAGATTAAATCTGCATAAGGATACTTGCGCGAGTTTTCGTATCCCGAAGGCGAAAAGAAGGTAATCAATATATTTATCCCTTTATCTTTTCTCAGCTCCTCGATTATCGGTTTTGCCTGTTCAAATTCGCCGAGCGATGATGAATGAAACCAGACAAGCTTTTTGGATTTATCAAGAGCTGCCGCATTAAGTATCAGCTCCTCAAAAATTCTTTTTCTTCCTTTTATACCGCGCTTTACCTTTTTATCAAACATACCAGCAGCATGAATTAAAATATAAAGCGCAGGGATTACAATAACATTATAAACTATAAACCAGATTTTCTTCATTTTGAATTCAAGAGCAAATTTATTTTTTCATAAGCGGATTTAGGCGTCAGTTCTTTCATACATCTGAAATGCTTTTCAGGGCATTTGTCTCTTCCTATATGCGAGCAGGGGCGGCAGTATAAGCCTTCATTCTCCAAAATTATATTTTTATTCTTATACGGAAGAAAGCCGAATTCTTTTACCGTTGAACCGAAAATTGCAAGTACCGGCACTCTTAATGCGCACGCAACATGCATTAAGCCTGAATCATTGCAGACAACCGCTTTGCATCTCTTCATATCTACAGCAGTGTTAAAAAGCTTGTCGTCGTTTGAAAGATTTACAGAACCCGGAATTTTTGTCGAAAGATAATAACAAGTCTGGAGATCGTCCTTTCCTCCGAAGAGAACAACTTTATAGCCTTTTTTTACAAAAAGATTTCCAAGCTCAATAAAATATTCTTTCAGCCACATCTTGGTAAAGTGCTTCGAACCCGGTGCAAAGCCTATAAATGTCTCATCATCAATTAGTTGTGCGCCGGTACTGTTGGGAATAAACAAATCCAGCCCGCTGTCATCAAGACAAAAATCCGGCAAAGCCTGAGAATATCTTACCGGGATTGGCGGTACATTCTTTATCTTGTTGATCTTCAACTTTACCAGCAAGAATTTTTCAAGAGTTAGTTTATTAAATTTAGCAGATCTTGCCTTTATAATTCTTCTTATCTCTGCAGATCTAAAATTATTTTGAAGATCTATTACAAAATCATAGTTATTCTTTTTAAGCCTGGCGAAGAGTCCTTTTTTTGCTGTCCGGCTAAACTTATATTCAATAAGATTTGAAAGATAATGATTGTGAATAAGAAGATCCTTGTATTGTTCCTTGAGAATAAAGTCTATTGATGTATCGGGATATTTCATTTTAATTGAACGGATCAGGGGAGTTGTTAGCAGAATATCACCCAACGAGCTGAGCCTAATGACTAAAATTTTGTTTATCCCGGTAAAGTCCAAAAAAAAATTGCCTAAATCTTCTAAAAAATATTGTAAATTTAGTCATAACATTGCTTTAGTTCCAACAGTATTGTTGCAGGTTTATGCCCGCTAAGGTATTTTTGCATAGAAAATTTTAGGGAAATTATATGTCGTCGTTAGAGCCAGCCGGAGTAATAACAATGGAAGCATCAAAAGAGAAAAAAGTGTATAACATTGTGAACGGTCTTAGCGAATATTTATCGATTGCAAACGATAGAAACCGCCTCGCTTTTGATCTATACAAATATGTTATTGGTGAAGGGGATGAGCCTCTCGTAACTATCCGTAACGCAAAAGTAAAATTGAATGGAATCTCGGTTGAAGAGATTGCACAGAAAATAACTGATGGTTTAAAAAATCTTAACGGGTAAATACACTGCCCGGGATTGAATTAATAGGAGGATGATAACTTAGGTAAATTATGCGTTAATCAATTTAAAATATTTGCGGGAGTTTAAAATGAGTGAATTTAAAGTAAGATTGTTATTGCCTTTATTAGTTTTAATAACCATTTCTGTCTCTTGTAAAGCTCAAAACAAAACTAATGATACAACTATGCTTAGGGCAGGCGCATGGGCGCTCGAATTCGGTATCGGCGGAAATTTAACTTTAACTTCATTTAAAGGAGCTACGATTGCTGCTAAATATCAGATTGCAACTACCAATGCCATAATAGGAGGAATTACATTAAGCGGTAGTACTAATAATGGAAACGGTTCGACTTCGGGAGCCTCTGACGATACCAGCGCAGGAACTATTTCAACGAGTAATTCAACTAAATCAGCTGTGTTCTCCATTTTTCTGCAATACCTTTGGTATATGAATCCCAAAGGTCCGGTCTACTTTTATATCGGATTAGGACCATCTATATCATACAGTACTTCGTACTACTCTAATCCCTATTATAATCTTGAAATCTCGAACGGACAAATCTTCTGGGTTACCCAGCAATATTCAAACAACGTTACTCAATGGTCGGCAGGCGGTGATGGCATTGCCGGAGTGGAATGGTTTGCTGCACAATGGTTCTCGATCCATGCCGAATACAATGAATCGATTCTATATCAATGGGGCTCAACTGCTGAGAATAGGAATTATTCTGCGACAAACAAGATATATGTACCTTCAAACATTAATAGTTCGAATAGAACATCGGGCTGGTCTTTGAGAAGCTACAACGTAATTTTTGGCGTAAATATTTATTTATAATACATCAATTTTGAAAAGCCTGCTGTAATAGAGCGAATTATTTTAAATATTTTAATTTATAATTGATCATTTTAATTAAAAAGCTCAAATAAAAAGGTAGCCTGCTTATTACATGACTATGGGAATAATTATACTGGCAGATTTGTATTTAAT
>JAJYIL010000218.1 GCA_021790055.1 Bacteroidota bacterium | reverse complement strand
TAAAAAAATTATAGATATTTGCCCGGATGGTGGAATTGGTAGACACGCTAGGTTCAGGGTCTAGTCTGCTTACGCAGGTGGGGGTTCGAGTCCCCCTTCGGGCACCAAAATAATAAGAAAGCAGGTGAATTCCTTTTGCGTGAGCAATTATCTATCGCCTAACTGCTTTTAACACTCGCGGTCAAAAATAGATATTCTTGCATTTACTCCGCCGATGGAAGGAAATTGCTGGAATCCCAAGTTATGATGTTCTAATATTGCTTATTTATAAGGGGAAAATTTTTAAGTAATTTAATCGGAATAATCTTGACATTATTTATTGTACACAATATATTATAGCTATGAAAAAAAGGACTCTCATAAAACTATTGCTATTTATTGCTTTTACTGCTACCATATTTGCGGCTGCCGAAATTACAGGACTAAATGTTAGTTCCGACAGCGATAATGCGGTGATTACGTGGACGACAAACGGGCAGGAAACAGCGCAACAGGAGTTCATTATAAATAGAAAATCCGGGAATGGAAATTTTCAATACCTAACGACAATTCCAACAAATGTAAGCTCTCCAGGTAATTATCAATATATTGATAACCAGATTTATAAAACCACGGATCAAATTTATACATATCAGGTAGTCTTAGTTAATAAAAGTAATACGAATTATTATCTCTCCTCAGAGCAGGCAAATGTTATAATAGGCAATATTTCCGGTGTTAAGAGAACTTGGGGCAGCATAAAGGCGATGTTCAGATAAATTTTTTCTTCAGATTCGTACATTTCTTATTTCCATTAGTAATTCTAATAATAATATTTTATCCTTATTTTTGCCGGAATGAATTTGGCAAGCTTTAAAAATGATTAATGATTGTTATTACTTTCTTACCTTTCCTCATGTTCCTTTGTTGGAGTATTGGAATAATGGAGTGATGGAGTAGATTCGTGTATTCCATTATTCCATTGCTCCAATACTCCAAAGGTAAGAGACCGTATAGAATGTTCAAGTTTTTATTTTTATCGGCATTTAGTTTATTAATTGCCGGTTGTTCTTCTTCAAGAAGATTTTCAAACAGGATAAAAAACTATGTGCCTTCCAACAGTGCGCCGATAAACGTTCTTCTCAGCGACTATAATTCTTCAATAACAATTGAAAGCCCGGTAATTCTTTACGAAGAAGAAAGAGCAGTAGCTTTGGTGAAGGACGGCAATAGGCTAAACTTTTCCGTTGACGGAAGTTCCATGAATCTTAATATTGCAGGCAAGGAATTTAATGCCGCTTTTTTCGAATTAAAACCTGCGGAAGACGAAAAGACAATTTCATATAAAGGCAGAAAGTACTTTGGCATTCTTAAAATAATTTCAGATGGAAATACAATAAGAGTAATAAACCGTCTTCCTCTTGAAGACTATTTAAAAGGAGTTGTACCTGCGGAAATGCCGATGGGAAGGGGCGAAAGTTATTTCCAGGCGCTAAAAGCTTTTGCTATTTGTGCAAGGACTTATGCGATTGACAGGATGAAAGACAATAATTCTTTGTTTGATGTTTACGTTGATACTCGCGACCAGGTATACGGCGGCGCCGGCTATGAGCGTGAGTTAGCCAACCGGGCTGTTGATGAAACTGCCGGGATGATTCTTACCTACAACGGCAGCCCGGCAATAGTTTATTATCATTCTTCATGCGGCGGACATACGGAAGATGCAGAGAAAGTATTCGGAGTAAACGTTCCTTATTTAAAAGGAGTAAATGACGGCGACCCGCCGAACTGCTCTATTGCTCCTAATTTTGAATGGACGGAAAAATATCCCGAACAAGTCTTTGTAGAAAGATTAATTTCAGCGGGCTTAATTAGTTCCGGGATCTACTCGCTTCAAAATATTAAAGTAGAAAGCAGGGATAATTCAGGAAGGGTAAGCGAGCTTTTGGTATCGTTAAGCAATAATAACGGAGACGATAAAGAAGTTCACATTAGCGGAGGCAGCATACGTTCCGCTATTAAGACAGCCAGCGGCAAAAGTCTTTTGAGAAGTACTATGTTCGATGTTTATATGAACAGCGAAAAGACGGTGATAATTAACGGCAAAGGCTACGGGCACGGTGTTGGGCTTTGCCAGTGGGGCGCTATAAACCAATCTATAAACGGGAGAGACTATAAACAAATTCTTTCATTTTATTTCCCAGGCACAGAGGTTAGCACGCTTAAATGATTAAGATAGACATCCCGATAATTTTGGCTTCGAATTCTCCGAGAAGGAAAAAGCTTTTAAATCAATTAAATTTAAACTTCGAAATTCTGAAAATTGAAATTGACGAGGCTCCAAGGAAAGGAGAAAAGCCGGTACTGCTTGTAAAAAGGCTGGCAACCGAAAAGCTTGAAAAGGCAAAAGAGAAAGTTGCAAAAGGAATTATCATCACTGCAGACACGATTGTTGTTCTTAACGGGAAAGTAATAAATAAGCCTGTGGATGAAGAGGATGCTGAAAAGATCTTAAAGAGGCTTAGCGGGAGAACTCACACGGTTTATACGGGCTTTGCGATTTATAACTCAGAAAAAAAGAAGTCTATAATTGATTACGAGAAGACGCAAGTTACTTTTAGAAAAATGACGCTTACGGAAATAAAAGATTACATAGCTACCGGCAGCCCGATGGATAAAGCCGGCGCCTATGGAATACAGGACGACTTCGGCGCAGTGTTCGTAAAGAAAATAAACGGCTGCTATTACAACGTCGTCGGACTTCCGCTGACGAAGCTTTATCAAAACTTATTAAAGATAATTTAAAGTGCTGCAAAAGGTTAAACGGAATATTTTTATGTCGCTCGGCGCCGCCGGGCTGCTGTATCTTGGGTTCACTATTTATGCAAACATCGATAGTGTGCTGGCAGCATTTGATTCATTTAACTGGTTTCTTATCCCTCTTCTACTTTTGTTATCACTTGCTAATTATTTCTTCAGATTCCTAAAATGGGATTATTATCTATCGGTCGTCGGAGTTAAAATCAAAAGGATAGACTCATTCTCCATCTTTATGTCCGGTTTAATTATGAGTGTTACGCCCGGTAAGATGGGCGAGCTGATGAAATCCTATCTTGTTAAAGAGGTGACAAAGACGCCGGTAAGCAAAACTTTTACAATTGTATTTGCAGAACGAATAACCGATTTTATCTCACTTATCTTTATTACGCTTGTTGGCGCATACATTTATAATTTCGGAAGGGAAATTGTAATAGGTGTAGGAGTCTTTTTCCTGCTGTTGCTGGTTGTTATCAGCAACCGGGGAATAGCATTTGCGATTATCCGTCTGCTTGAAAAGAATAAATTCATGCATAAGCATCTTGAAAAGATTCACAATGCTTACGAGAGCTCATACCGGATGCTTAGACCTTTGCCGCTTTTTTATATGACCTTGATTAGCCTTGTATCCTGGTCGTTTGAATGTTTGGGATATCACCTAATTCTTATTAATTTTAACGTAGAAGTTAGTTTTATTTGGGCGGCATTCAGCTACGGATTCTCAATTATAGTTGGTGCAATATCAATGCTGCCCGGCGGTCTTGGTGTTACTGAAGGGTCTCTCACGTTTTTACTTATCAGGGAAGGCTTTCAGAAAAACCTCGCTGTTGCTTCAACTTTTATAGTGAGAGTAGTAACTCTCTGGTTTGCAGTTTTAATTGGAATATTAAGTGTTACATTATATCAAAATAGATACGGTAAAATTACCGTGGAAACAGTTTCAAATTAGTTCAAAGGAGTTAGCGAAATGGGATACTCGAAAATAGTAGTTCCTCAAGATGGACAAAAAATTACGGTTAAAAACGGAAAGCTAAGAGTTCCGAATAATCCTATCATAGCCTTTATTGAAGGCGACGGGACGGGCTCTGATATATGGCGTGCGTCTAAGATGGTTTTTGATGCTGCGGTAGAAAAAGCCTTTGGCGGGAAGAAAAGAATATCTTGGATGGAAATCTATGCCGGCGAAAAAGCATTATCGGTTTACGGGCAGGATCAATGGCTTCCTACGGAAACAGTTGATGCAATTAGAGAATTTGTAGTCGCTATTAAAGGACCCTTAACAACACCTATTGGCGGCGGTATAAGAAGCTTGAACGTAGCATTACGTCAACTATTGGATTTATTTGCATGTGTTAGACCTGTAAAATATTACAACGGCGTTCCGAGCCCTATGAAAGATCCAAAGAAGCTTGATATAATCCTCTTCAGGGAAAATACCGAAGACGTTTATTCCGGTATCGAGTTTAAATCCGGTACTAATGAAGCCGAAGATTTGATCAAATATATTAATTCAAGCTTTGGAAAGAATATCCGATCTTTGTCCGGTGTTGGAATTAAACCAATGAGCGAGTTCGGAAGCGCACGCCTTGTAAGAAAGGCAATTGAGTATGCAAGGGACCACAAGAAAAAGAGCGTTACGCTCGTCCATAAAGGCAACATAATGAAGTTTACAGAAGGCGCCTTTAAGGAGTGGGGATACAAGGTTGCCAAAGAAGAATTCAGAGACATCATAGTTACCGAAGAAGAACTGTGGTCCGAGCATAACGGGAATATGCCCGAAGGAAAAATTTTGATAAAAGATAGAATTGCCGATAGTATGTTCCAGCAGCTTCTTTTAAGACCTAACGAATACGAAGTAGTTGCTACGCCGAATTTGAACGGAGATTATTTATCCGATGCGGCAGCAGCCCAAGTTGGTGGATTAGGAATGGCTCCCGGCGCTAACCTAAGCTACCAGACCGCAATATTCGAAGCAACGCATGGTACGGCGCCTAAGTATGCGAACATGGATAAGGTAAACCCTGGCTCTGTAATTTTATCCGGTGTGATGATGTTCGAATATATCGGATGGAATAAAGTCGGAAGGCTGATTGAGAAAGCATTGAAGAAGACGATCAAATCGAAAGTAGTTACTTACGATTTTGCACGGCAGATGAAAGGCGCACGCGAGGTGAAGTCGTCTGAATTTGCCGCAGAGATAGTTAAAAACATGTAGCGCGATAGAACCATTTGGAGTAGTGGAATATTGGAGTATTGCATAGCAATGGCTATGCCGTTGGAGTAAAATCGTCTATTCTATTACTTTAATACTCCATTCCTCCATAGATGGGGTTTGAAAAAGATGTATTTTATTTGAGCCATGTTTCTTGATTTTCAGGATGATGGTAGTTATATTCAAAGCATAGAACTGATTAAATTAATTGATAAAAAAGGAGATAGCCATGTCAGATAACAATGTAGGAAAGGGTTTTCTGCTCGGCTTTATTGCCGGCGGAGCTATCGGTGCTGTTTTTGCCTTACTTTACGCGCCAAAGAGCGGTAAGGAACTAAGACAGGATATCAAGAACAGAACGGACGGCTACCTGGATGAAGCTGAGAAGTATGTTACCGATGCAAAAGACAAAGCCAAAGAGCTGATTAACGAAGGAAAGAAAAAATCCGATAGGATAATCAGTGATGCAAAGGTCAAATCCGAAGAGCTGCTTCGCGATGCCGAGAAGGTATTCAGCGATGCGAAGGCAAAGGCTTCGAACATAATTTCTACCGGCAAGGAAACGCTTGAAGCCGAGAGCGGCAGACTGAAAGATGCCGTAAAAGCCGGAGTCGATGCTTATAAAAGCACGAAGAATGCATAACCAAACAGAAAAAAAATATGAATGTAATATCGGTCTTCTCTGTTATTCTCCTTGTATGCGCATCGGTCTTATGTATTGCCTTAATAGTTTTTCTAAGCAGGATTGCCAAAACTATTAAGGCA
>JAJYIL010000217.1 GCA_021790055.1 Bacteroidota bacterium | reverse complement strand
ATTGCAGGTTATCGTGACCTCACCGGACAGTCGCCGATGTTTGGCAAATGGGCATTTGGTTTCTGGCAAAGCAGGGAACGCTATACAAGCCAGGATGAAATTGTTGGAGTGGTTGAGAAATACCGCAGCTTAAAAGTTCCTCTTGATAATATTGTACAGGACTGGCGGTATTGGGGAGAAACTGAAAATTGGAATTCAACTGAATTTGGAAATCCATCATTTCCCAACCCAAAAGAAATGATTGAGAAAATACATAAAGACCATGCGCATATTATGATTTCGGTATGGCCTTCGTTTGGAGTGAATACAGCCATCTATAAGGAACTGAAAAGAAAAGGTCTGCTTTACGGTTTTGAAACATTTCCTCCTGAAAGTGGAGTCCGCGTTTATGACGCTTTCAACCCTCAAGCTCGTAACATTTATTGGAAATATATTAATAAGAACTTGTTTTCCATTGGCATCGATGCCTGGTGGCTGGATGCAACAGAGCCTGAACAACAAGAAAAGGGGGAAGGAAAAATTAATTCTACTCAGACGTTCTTAGGAAGTTTTCAAAGATTCCGAAATGCTTTCCCGCTTGAAACGTGTAGGGGAGTTTATGAGCACCAACGTAAGACGACCCCCAAGAAACGTGTATTTATATTAACCCGGTCAGCTTTCGCCGGTCAGCAGCGTTATGGTACTTGTATTTGGTCAGGAGACATTGACGGGGAATGGAATGTTTTCCGCAATCAGATTTCGGCAGGATTAAATTTCTGTATGTCCGGTATTCCTTATTGGACAACCGACATAGGTGGTTTTTATGTTCGTGACAATTATTCTCAAGGGGTGACAAATCCTGCTTACCAAGAACTATATGTTCGCTGGTTTGAGTTCGGAACTTTTTGTCCATTATTCAGATCGCACGGAACATCCACCCCACGCGAAATCTATAATTTTGGTTCAAAAGGATATTGGGCATTTGATGCACAGGAAAAGTATCTAAATCTAAGGTATAGATTACTGCCATATATATATTCTATTGCCTGGAAGGTAACCCATGAGGCATATACAATGATGCGAGGATTACCAATGGATTTTACCGATGATCCAAAGGTTTTAAATATTGGCAATCAATATATGTTCGGTCCTGCAATTTTAGTCCGTCCGGTTACGGAAGCACAATATACAAAAAAGCCAGAAGGTGGTAAACAGATCGGGAAAACTGATTTCAGCACTATCCATTCAACACAATTATATCTTCCTCAATGTAATGGTTGGTTCGATTTCTGGACCGGGAAAAAAATAGACGGAGGACAGGAATGGTCCTGTAAGACTCCAATTGATATAATGCCGCTTTATATAAAAGCAGGCTCTATAATTCCTTTGGGACCTTATTTACAATATGCTGAAGAAAAGCCAGCCGACCCTATAGAATTACGAGTTTATACAGGAGCAAATGCAACTTTTAAGCTTTTCGAAGATGAGAATGACAACCATGATTATGAAAGAGGGATATATTCTGTTATTCAGATAAAATGGGATGAAAATTCTCAGACGCTAACTATTGAAAAACGCAAAGGCGGTTTTCCCGGTATGATAAAAGATAGAACGTTTAACATCGTTTTTGTGAAAGAGAATCATGGAATCGGCGTAGACATAGAAAAAATACCGGATAAAATAGTTCATTATATAGGCAACCGGATTGTTGTACGAAAGTAACTAATAGCGGAATTTTTTTATCAATTTAATATAGGACTTAAGAATGAAAAAAAATATTACTTGCTTTTTGATTATGATATTTACTTTTTCTTCTAATTTTGGGCAGACTAAGCATGCAAAATATCCTTATCAGGATTCCAATCTATCAGTCGAAAAAAGAGTTAACGATCTACTAAGTAGAATGACTGTTGAAGAAAAAATAGAACAACTTGATATGTATTCTGGAGAGGAAGTAGCTAATATGGGAGGTCATGAAGCGGCTTCTTATTCCGATGAAAAAGTGGAGAAAATGATTGGAACAACCGGAATAGGTTCTGTACACGATTTTTATCCAATCCGGGCTGAGATTGGAAACAAAATTCAAAAGTATGCTTTGGAAAAAACTCGACTTGGTATTCCAGTTTTGTTTATAGAAGAAGGTCTTCATGGTTATTGCGGTTTTGGAAGTACATCATTTCCCGTCCCCATCGAATTATCATCAATGTGGGACACTGCTTTAGTACGTAAAGTAGGAAGGGTAATAGCCACGGAGGCTAGGGCGCACGGTGTTGATATGATTTTAGGACCGGTGCTTGGTCTAGCGCGGGATCCTCGCTGGGGAAGAGTAGAGGAAACTTATGGTGAAGACCCTTACTTAGATGCTATGAACGGCGTTGCCATGGTAAAAGGACTTCAAGGAGCTTCACTTGATCGTCAGGATGCAGTGATTGCAGAGCCTAAACATTTTGCCGTTCACAGCATACCTGAAGCAGGCAGTAATACAGCACCGGTCAGTATTGGAGAACGGGAAGCCCGCTCCTCTTTTTTGTATGTGTTTGAAAAGGCTGTCCGCGATGGTGGTGCTTTGGGAATAATGGCTGCTTATCACGAACTTGACGGAATTCCTTGTGTGGATAATAAATGGCTGCTTACAGATGTGCTGCGCAAAGAGTGGGGATTTAAAGGATTTGTATTGTCGGACCTTGGTGCAATCCGTATGACGTTAAATGTTCATAGGGTTGCGAACGATACCAGCGACGCTCTTGCACAAGCGTTTAAAGCTGGACTGAATATGCAGTTTTATGATTTTGACCATCAGGGCTTTAAAAAAGCTATTTTAAAAGCTATCGACAAGAAAATGCTTTCTGAAGAAGATTTAAATAAGGCTGTAAGGGATGTATTAAGAGTAAAATTCTTATTGGGTCTTTTTGATCATCCTTATGTTGATACATCATTAGTTTCAAAGGTATTTCATACTAAAGAGCATCAGGTACTAGCATTGAAAGCGGCGCTGGAAGGTATTTGTCTTTTAAAAAATGAAAACGGAATACTTCCAATTAAGAAAGATGTAAAATCTCTTGCTGTTGTTGGTCCTTTGGCTACAAGTACTTATATGGGTGATTATACGAATGATGAAGCGAAAGGTATTTCTATTCTGGATGGTTTAAAACAGAGAGCTGGAAAAACAATACATATCAGTTATGCTCAGGGCTATGATCCTGATTCTGCTAGTTTATCTGCAATATATTTAAAGAAAGCTGAAGCATTGGTAAAGAGCTCGGATATGGCAATAGTGGTTTTGGGAGAAGATGCTAAAATTGATGGTGAAGGTCATGACAGAGCTCACCTTGGTCTGGGTAATTTGCAGTTGAATCTTATCAAAAAACTTTATCAAACAGGAAAGCCTATTGCAGTAGTTTTATTTAATGGAAGACCTTTAACAATTAATTGGGTCGCAAAAAATATTCCGGCAATAGTTGAAACATGGTACTCCGGCGAAAAGGGCGGGCTTGCTATTGCCGATGTCTTGCTCGGGAATGTAAATCCTTCAGGTAAATTACCGATTACTTTTCCACGTGCCGTTGGTCAGATTCCATTTTATTATGATCATAAACCATCATCAAGACACGTTTACGTTGACGAGGCTAACACACCGCTGTTCCCATTTGGTCTTGGACTTAGTTATACTACTTTCAAATATTCAGATTTACTAATATCACCATCTGCAATACCGGTTAACGGAACAGCAAAAATTACTGCGAAGATTACAAATACCGGGAAAGTTGAAGGTACTGAAGTTACTCAGTTATATGTTCGAGATGAAGTAAGCAGTGTTACTACACCAATTATTGCGCTGAAAGGCTTTAAGCGAATTACACTAAAACCTGGTGAAACAGGAGAGGTTACTTTTGAAGTTGGACCTGAACAGTTATCACTTTGGAATAGAGAAATGAAACAAGTTGTTGAACCCGGAGAGTTTAAAATTTTTGTGGGCAGTTCTTCGGCAGATATTAGGCTGCAAGGTCGATTAATGGTTTCACAAGATTAGTTTGAATTTAAATTATTAAGGAGATATAAAAATGAAACGTTCTATTAAAATATTTTTCATTCTTTTAATTAGCGGGTGGTGTACATCTTTTGCCCAGACTAACCTTTTAGATAACTATAACGGCAGCTTTGAGTCAGGATTAACCTCATGGCGTTTCTTTGAAGTACCAAAATCCTTGGGCAGTACTGCCGTTGTAGAATCTACCGATGTAGCTCAGGGATCCAAAGCTGTAAAGCTTACCTTAGTTCCTCCTGATAGTACACTGGCGGATAGAGCGTTGGATAATTGGGATGCGAATGTAGCAGTTGCACCAAGCGGGAAATATACAGCAAGTGTACAGGCAAAGACGACCACGGCAGACACATTGAAAATAAGAGTCACTTTTGGTTTTTTCGATAATGGCAGGAATGTAATAAGTGAAACTGGAATAGATTCTGCATTAACAAGCAGCTATCAGACTTTCAGTGTTGATAATACTGCGCCGGCTAATGCATCTACTTGCTGGATTGCATTTCGTTTAGTAGATAAGAATGGGAAGCCTGCTGCCGGAACATTATTTTTAGACGATGCAAAAATACTGGGTCCAAGCGCAACAACTCCGCCGGATACGACATATCCTTCTGATCCTCCGCTGGATTCAGGGTATACCCAAGTTGATCGATCAACACTTACAGGTAAAGTTATGTGCGGGTATCAGGGTTGGTTTGCAGTCCCAAGCGATCCTATTAACAGGGGCTGGTATCATTATAAATTGGGTAACACATTTGCACCCGGTTCATGTAAATTCGATCTCTGGCCGGATATGACCGATATGGACAGCGATGAAAAATATGCCGCTCCGGGATTTGTAACACAAAGCGGTGCACAAGCAGTTGTATTTAGCTCTCAGAACAGAAAAACTGTATTAAGACATTTCAAGTGGATGGCTGATTACGGTATCGACGGTGTGTTTATTCAACGATTTGCAACCGAAGTGTTTAATGGCGGCGCCGGGCTTAGACAGTTTAATAATGTATTGGCAAATTGTAAAGCAGGAGCTCATAAATACGGCAGAACATTTGCGATTATGTACGATTTATCTGGAATGCAAGCAGGTGATTGGAAGAAAGTACTTACCGATTGGAGGACACAAATTGTAGGTAGGAACATTACGAAAGATAGCTGCTATCTATATCATAATGGAAAACCCGTCGTAGCTGTATGGGGAATTGGTTTTAATGATGGACGTCAGTACACGCTTGCCGAATGTTCTGAACTAATAGACTCGCTGAAATATAATCCTCAATACGGCGGGAATACAATTATGATTGGGGTCCCTAAAGGATGGAGAACATTAAGTGATGATGCAGTAAATGATACAACATTGACAGCTATAGCTCGAAAAGCTGATATAATTAGCCCCTGGTTTGTTGGTAGATATAGTGACCTGTCCATTATTCCTGGTTTTGCAAATACTGACGTTTCTCCGGACCGTACCTGGTGTATAAATAACAATAAGGATTATCTCCCTGTAGTGTTTCCCGGATTTAGCTGGCATAATATGAATCCAACATCGCCGTTGAATCAGATCCCGAGATTAGGCGGGAATTTTCTCTGGAGTCAGTTTTATAACTTCATACGCGTTGGAGTAAAGATGATATATGTAGCTATGTTTGATGAGATTGATGAAGGGACTGCAATATTTAAATGTACCAACGATCCTCCGGTTGGTGCCAGCAATTTTGTGACGTATGAAGGTCTGCCCTCCGATCAGTACTTATGGCTTACCGGACAAGGTGATCGAATGTTGAATAAAGAAATT
>JAJYIL010000216.1 GCA_021790055.1 Bacteroidota bacterium | reverse complement strand
GACGAACTAACTCATGTCACGCATTTAAATCTTAATCTTGCTCTTAATCGTAATCTTACTCGGATTTTTAATCCGATTAGGAGAAAGATTACGATTAAGATTACGACTTTTGCGTAACATGATTAACTAATTTATGCAGCACTTTGTAATAATAGAATATTGAGATTAATTGATTTACTCCATCATTCTAATATTCCATAACTCCGATTGTAACCATCTCACGGCACGTCAAACAATTACTTTTCAATTACTTGAATTTTCGTTTCACCCTTTCTAATCATATTGTATTTTTCACGCGCAACTTTTTCTATCTTTGCCGGGACTTTGTTTTTAAGTGAATCTATTTCAGCTTTTATTCTTTTGTTTTCAGCATTGACGCTATCAATCTGCTCATTAAGAGTATTGACTTGCCCTTTAAGCTTTAAATATTTAATCACGCCTGAATCATTAACAAAAAGATATATCAATCCGATTAAAAAAAATACAGCGAAGATAATGTATTTTATTTTACCGTTTTTAAAAATGCTCATTACAAGCTAAGCTTAATTATTCTGTCAATCAATTCCTCGAACGTTATACCGACCGCCTTTGCCATTTTGGGAACAAGGCTTGTCGAGGTCATGCCGGGCAATGTATTAACTTCGAGGCAGTAGGTTTTAAAATCATTACTTAATCTGAAATCCATTCTGCCGTAAACGCTGCAGCCTAAAGCTTCGAAGGCTCTAAGCGATTGAGACTGAAGCTCAAGCTTTACCCACTCCGGAATGTTTGCCGGAACTTCATACTCACTCATACCGGAGGTATACTTGCATTCATAATCGTATATCCCGTGCTTTGGTTTTATTTCAAGTACCGGCAGTGCTTTGTTATCAAGAATACCGACTGTAACTTCATGCCCGTCAATATACTCTTCAATTAAAGCTTTACTTGAATACTCTCTGGCAAGCTTTAATGCTTTGTGAAGATCGTCCTCATGCTTGCATACCGTTAATCCTACGGTAGAGCCCTGATCGTTTGGTTTTACTACACATGGGAAGCCGAGTTTTTCTTTTACTGCCTTCTTAACGTCAGCTTCTTTTTCGTGGCGGTTAACTTCAATCCATTCTGGTGTAGCAATATCATAATGCTTGAATAATATTTTTGACATAATCTTATCCATCGACATTGCGCTTGATACCACATTGGAGCCAGTGTACTTTATTCCTCTTAACTCAAGAAGGGACTGAATTGTTCCGTCTTCCCCCCACTTGCCGTGAAGCGCAAGGAAGGCAATATCAACTTCATCAAACAAATTTGAATTGACTGCCTCAACATAATTCCTGTTGGAGATTTCCGCGAAATCCTTTTGCGCAAAGAAATCTTCTGCCTTGTGAGGCTGATGCTTTCCGTAAGCCGGGTCTATCAAAATAGCCTTATATCCAAGCGCAGCTAATGCTTTATATATTGAACTGCCGGATGATTTGGATACTTCTCTTTCCGGTGAAGTGCCTCCTAACAATAATGCTATCACTAAATCTTTTTTACTTGTCATTAAAATATATTCCTTTCGTCCACATCAAGCCCGTAATTCTGCTTTGATAAATTTACAAGCTCTCGTAATTTCTCCGGAGGCAATTCTTTCGCCCCGCCGAGAAGTCTTGCTGTAAATAGAATTTGAGCAGTGTGTTCCAGTTTTTCCATTTTATTGTATGCGTCCTTCAAAGTCTTTCCCAGAGTAACAGCCCCGTGGTTTTGAAAAAGCATTCCCCATGCGTGTTCAATATACGGCTCCATGCTCAAAGGCAATTCATCCGTTGATGGAGTGGCGTATTTGCATAAAGGAACTTTCCCAAGAGTTAAAACTACTTCAGGAAAAATATTTTCCGTCAACCCTTCGCCAATGGATGCAAAGGCTGTTGTATAAACCGGATGACAATGCACCACTGCATTGACCTCCGGTCTTCTTGAATACGCATAAAGATGTATTTTATATTCCGTGGAAATTTTCCCCCGCCCGCTCATGATATTTCCGCCTGCATCAATTTCAAGAATATCATCTTCGGTTACGTCACCTTTACGTACAGCCGAGCGAGTAATTAAAAAGGTATTCTGAGGAGTGGCAACGGAAATATTTCCATCGTATGCGGAAACAAATCCTTTTTCATAAACCCTATGGCAGATTACAACTAACTCTCTCCGCAAGGCGCTTGCCGCTGTGCCGGTCACTTCTGTTTTAACTGACATTTGGCTTCTAGTTCTTCCATTAATTTCATATTGATATAACCGTCATAACCTGTAACAAGCGGGGTTTCGTTCTTCAAGAAAGAATTCTGAACCGAACGCAGCAGGTTGAGGAACTTGTTCCCTCTCTTTCTGAATGCTTTCTTCGCCTCTCCTTCAAGAAGTATTGTAAGTTTCGATGTGGCATTCTTAGCACCGATTAAATGATCAATACTGAGGGCGCCTTTATGACCAAGCAGGTCAATGCGATTAAATGCCTTCTTATTATTGAACGAGACATTGAAATAACCGTAACCGCTGTCCTGGAATTTAACAATGCCTGCAGCAAAATCATCGACCTCGCTTTTATAAATAATATCGTCAATTACTCCGTCGATGGAAACAATTTCTCCGCCGAGAAATCTCAGCAGGTCAATCATATGAGTGCCGATATCGCGCAATGCTCCACCGCCGCTTCTTAGCTTGTTAAATCGAAAATTATTGCCTGGAGGAAGATCAATATTAAAATTAACATTTATTGAGACTATCTTACCTAAAAGCTGCCTTCTTAAAAATTCTTTTGCCTTTATGGTTAACGGATGAAACCTGTATGTATAATTAACCGCAAGCTGAACTTTGTTTTCCTGGCAAACCCTTACCATTTCCTCCGCCTGTTCAGAAGTAATTGAGACAGGCTTGTCGCAAAGAATTTGCTTCCCAGCCCTTGCGGCTTTCAGTACCTGATCATAATGGTCGGCGTTTGCGCTTCCGATATAAACAGCCTCCACATCCGATTTTAGGAACTCATCAAAGCTCGAAAAGAAATTATGAACACCATACTTTTCAGCTATAAATTTTGCCCGCTTCTTATCATTGCTGAATACCGCATTAAGCGTGCTCTTCCTTAAAAGATGAAGAGTAGGAATAAAAGAATGCTCGGTAAAATGACCGCATCCGGCAGCGCCCCACTTCAATTTTCTAATCACTGGTTTCTTGATTCCTTTCATCTTTAGGCAATAACCTTCTTTGCTTTAAGGCGCTCCATCAGCTTTACCACCGGCTGAGAATTTTGCATTATATAAAAATGAACGCTCGGAATGTTATTCTTTAACAACTCCTCGACCTGATTTGCAGCCCATTCAACTCCGACATCAATTACTCTCTCCGGCTTTGAGGCGTTTACCTCATCAACCAAATCCTGCGGAAGATTTATATAAAAGTTTTTTGGTATCGAAATCAAATGAGCTTTGCTGGTTAGTATCTTTAATCCAGGAATTATCGGCGCGTTAATTCCCGTCTTGGCGCATAAATCTATATATTTAAAAAATAACTTGTTATCATAGAACATCTGGGTAACAACATAGCCGGCGCCAGCATCAACTTTGGCTTTTACAAAATTTACATCGGTCTGCAAATTCGGCGCTTCGAAATGTTTTTCAGGGTAGCCGCTTACACCGATGCAAAAGTCGGAAGGCTTTGCGTCAAGAAGGCTTTCTTCGAGATATTTTCCCCTGTTCATCGCCACAATCTGCTTCACAAGATCAACGGTATATTTATTTTTGCTTTTACCTTCCGGTATCGGCTTTTGGTAACCGTTATCATCACCGCGTATTGCAAGAACGTTTTCTATTCCGAGGTAGCTCAATTCAATTAAAAAATCCTCCGTCTCTTCACGCGTAAAGCCGTGTGTTAAAATATGCGGCACCGCATCAATATTATATTTATGCTGAATGAGTGCGCAGATCCCCAATGTTCCGGGTCTTTTTCTTTTTATCTTCTTCTGAATTCCTTTTGTTGTTTCCTCATAAACTACTTCGGCAGAGTGGCTGGTTATATCTACAAAAGGCGGATGATACTTTAATATATCTTCAATTACCGAAAGAAGACTTTTAATATCGCCGCCTCTTTTCGGAGGGATTAATTCAAAACTAATTAACGGTTCCTTAGCGTTCTTCAAATGCTCAATTACTTTTGCCATTAAGCAGTACCTAAATCCTTGCTCTTAATTTTGTAACACGCAAATTTAACATAATAGTTTTTAATCTACTATCTTGCTATTGCATTGATTTTATTATAAACACTTTGTTCTTCGGATTCTCTATCGAATTTATATCCGTTTTAATTTTTAAATATTTCCCTTTTATCCAAAGCGGCGTCATATCCTTGTAATGCTTGCTGATAAAATTACCGGACTCACCGGTGTCAATAATTAAGTTGATTTCATCCGGCTTGGAGAAATCATAAACATATCTCATTACAGGACCGAGGTAATTTTCAAACTCTCCGTGTTCAAATTGCGGGTACCTGTCTATTCCCTTTGTATACGAATACTCGGTATTAAAAATCGTAGTACCGTCGCCGCCGATTGGATACGGACCTATATCTAAAGCCTTATCAACAATCGAAGATATTCCGCTGAACGGATGCTTAAACACAACATAATGAATCCTACCCCATTGCCAAATAGCCGGATTATTGCCCAGCTTTGTCTCAAGCTCCGTAAGTGCATCATCCATACTTTTGCGTATTACGTCGTCTCTCGTTTCAACCTGAGGAGTTGAAGGATCGTCAAACCAGGAACTGTCCGGGTTATCCAACAATTGAATTATTACTCTTAAAGGAACATTTTGAACGAGCACATACTCGTTGAATAAATCTTCCCCCATCTTATTTAGGAAAATATTCTGCATCAAATGTTTTATAAACATCTCATAAATTGCGGGCACTTGGCTGTACTGGTTCATCTTGTAGTTCCAGTTCTTCAGCAAGTTCAATGCAAGCTGAAGATGAGCATTTGTAACCTTAACGGTTGAAAATGCATTCAAAATATATTTTGTTACCGTATCGGCATAAGGAGAGACAAAATCCATCTGGTACTTTTCAAAATCTTTCACGGAATGTTTCTTCTTTGAATTAAGCAATGCTGTAATTCTGTCAATCCGCGAAGAAGGCTCCCACAGATATGAAATGTAATACTTATAATCTTTCCCGGTCTTGTTGTTTGCAGATGCAATATAATTCTGCGGAGGATTGAACAACTGCGGCAATTCATTCTGCGGTACAAAGCCTTTCCAATCATTCTTATCGTTTGTTCCGTCATAAATAAAAGAAAAATTATTCTCCGGTCTGATAGGAAGCCACCCGCCAAACATATAGCCGATGTTTCCATGCTTATCTGCATAAACAAAATTCTGCCCTGGTACGGCGTAAGTAGTTAAAGCCTCTTTAAATTCATTCCAATCATCTGCTTTATCAATTTTATAAATAGAAAGGATTTCGTTGCTGACATAATTACCCAGCCAGTGCATGCTTACCACAGCTTCTTTTATATTCTTATCCGTAAAAACAAAATTATACGGATGAACATTTGATACAATCGGTCCATGTTCCGTTAAATATATTTTGAAGGCAACACTCGAAGAATCTTTTACCCTGATGGTGTTCTTCAAAACCTTTAAGTCGTTCCAATTGCCGTTAAAAAAATATTTCGTCCCGGTCGAATCAATCTGCTCTGAGTAAAAGTCAGCATCGTCTTCCATAATGTTTGTAAGCGCCCAGGCTATCTTTTGATTTTCCCCGATGATTATTCCTGGAGCGCCCGGTAAAGAAAATCCGCAAACGTTGTTACCCGGA
>JAJYIL010000215.1 GCA_021790055.1 Bacteroidota bacterium | reverse complement strand
CTTTTCCAGCCGCAAACAAATTCTCAATCAATACTTGACCCGAACGCAAAGGTTGAAGTAATAGCTACCGGAATCCAGCAGCCGGAAGGACCTGTGTGGAGCGATAGCCTCGGCTTACTGTTTTCGGACATTAAGGGGAATAAAATTTACAGATGGACGGAAAAGGATGGCAAGCAGGTATATCTTAATTTTTCCGATAGTACTAACGGATTAACCTATGATTTGCAGGGACGTCTGACTGCATGCCAGATGGAGCTTAGAAGAATTGTCCGGTTTGAAAAAGACGGCACACAAACTTCTCTTGCAGATAATTATGAGGGGAAGAAGTTCAATAGTCCGAATGATATAGTTGTTAAATCCGACGGATCGATTTTCTTTACAGACCCGAATTTCAATGTTCCGTACGGACAGCATCAAGAGCTATCCTTCTGCGGAATATATAGAATAAGTCCAGCCGGAAATCTTACTCTTCTCGCAACATTAGCACTGCCGAATGGAATATGCTTTTCGCCCGATGAAAAGGAGCTTTATGTAAATGATTCGCAGGTGCACAAAATATATGTTTGGGATGTTGTCGACGATTCAACCATAACAAACAAAAGACTGTTCTTTACAATCCCGGTACCCGGTTATGCTGACGGAATGAAGGTAGACAGCATTGGAAACATTTATTGCGCCTGTGCATCTTCAATTTTTGTAATTTCTCCAGCCGGAGAGCAGCTTGGTAAAATAGATTTACCGTCAAATGCTACTGCTTCAAATTGCGCATGGGGCGATGCCGACCGCAAAACTTTATACATAACCGGAGGTAATTCGGTTTACAGAATAAGACCGCTTGTTACTGCAATTGATAAGCACGATTCGGGAATGCCGACAGGATTTAAGCTTTTTCAGAATTACCCGAATCCATTTTCCGCCGGAGGCGGATCAGCCGATGGCGGAAATCCGGGAACAGAAATCAGCTATCGGCTTTCAACGTTCACCCATGTAACATTAAGAGTGTACGACATTTTGGGAAGAGAAGTTGCTACGCTGGTTAATTCGGATAAGCAGGCAGGAAGTTATAAAGTAGAATTTTCCGCCGAAGCCGGATCCGCCGATGGCGGAAACGTTTCGGACTTGCCCGGCGGAATTTATTTTTACGCTATGGACGCCGGCGGGTATAGAACTGTTAAGAAGATGATCCTTCTTAAATAATGTTGTGGGGGAGTTGAACCTGCCTGACCGGCAGGCAGGCTTCCCAAAGATTCTGTTCCGGAGTTCAACTCCAGAACAACTGGTGTATTGAGTTTTTATAAACAATAAGATTAGGATAATAATTATTACAATTTTACGGAGAATCGAATGCAACAGAGAATAACCAAATCAATATTGGCAGCATGCGCATTTTTGCTTTTCATTTCAAATACATTGTTTGCACAAACTGCAACTATAAGCGCAGGTAAGAACCAGATAATAGAATGGAAGAAGATGCACTCTGTAAAGCTGGAGGGGAGTGTCTCTTCAAATAATGTAAAAGTAGAATGGACATGCCCGCAAAACTCCAAGGTTATCTTTAAGAATGCTTCCAGCCCGGTTACTGAAGTAACCTTTCCCAGACCCGGTTATTATTTATTATATCTAACGGGAATAAATTCCGGTAAAGATACATTACAAAGCTCCGTAGTAATGAACGTCTTTAAGCCGCATTCATATAAAGACAGGCTTAGAGACATGATTAATTTAATGACACTTGACGAGAAGGTTCATCAATTGGTAAATGAGGCAGCTGCGATACCAAGATTGGGACTTCCCAAGTATAATTACTGGAGTGAAGCTTTACACGGAGGGCTTTCAGGCGGTGCGACGTCGTTTCCGCAAGCGGTTGCCGAGGGAGCTACGTGGGATCCGGATCTTTTACATAAAGTAGCTTTGGCAATATCCGACGAAGCGCGCGCACTGAATGTTATCGACGGGAAGGGATTAACTTACTGGAGTCCTACAATAAATATTGCACGCGATCCTCGCTGGGGGCGAAACGAAGAATCTTACGGCGAAGATCCATACTTACTTTCTAGAATGGCTGTAGCATTTGTAACAGGTATGCAGGGCAACGATCCTTATTATCTAAAAACCGTTTCCACGCCGAAGCACTTCATTGCTAATAATGAAGAAGCGCGCCGTCATACAGGATCTTCGGACGTTGATATGCGAAGCTTGTACGAATATTATCTGCCTGCGTTTCATGCAGCAATAGTTGAAGGAAAAGCATATTCAATAATGGGCTCTTATAATGAATTGAACGGAGTTCCCAACAACGCTAACCCTTTTTTAATGACTGATCTTTTAAGGAATGACTGGGGATTTAAAGGTTACGTTGTTTCGGACTGCGGAGCTATTGGTGATGAAGTCTACAGTCATCATTTCTTCAAAACAATGCCTGAAGCAGTAGCTGCAAGCATTCGTGCGGGCTGCGATCTGGATTGCGGAAATGAATACAGCAGGTATGCAAAGCAAGCTATCGATGAAGGATTGCTTGATGTAAGAGATATAGATACTGCTTTAACAAGAATTCTTTCTGCCCGTTTCAGATTAGGCGAATTTGATCCTCCTTCCGCAGTGCCGTACAGCTCGATTACCAAAGACAGCCTCAATACAAAATATAACCGTGCGCTTGCGCTTGAGGCTGCTCAGAAGTCTATCGTACTTTTAAAGAATAACGGGATACTTCCGTTTAACAAGAAGAAGATAAAATCGATTTCGGTTATCGGACCAAATGCAGCAGAGTCGCAGTTAGGAATATATTCCGGCTTTCCGAAGGTTCAGGTTAGTCCTCTTGAAGGGATAAAAGAAAAGGCAGCTTCACTCGGAATTAAAGTAGAATACGACATGGGAAGCGTTATCACCGGCGGAGTATTGCGACCGATAGATCCCCAATATTTTGCCAAAGTGAGCGGTACAAATAAAACCGGGATGAAAGCTGAATTTTTCAATAATATGGAGCTATCCGGTAAGCCCGTATATACACGGATCGATTCAATGGTAAATTTTAATTTTGGAACTTACTCTCCTGCACCCGGTGTAGCAAAGGAACATTATTCCATTCGGTGGACGGGGAAAATAATTCCTCCGGATACAATCCATGAAATCGGAATAAGTACCGACGATGGCGGGCGACTTTATGTAGATGGTAAGCTTTTGATTTCAGATTGGACCGACCATGCTGAGATGCAGCACAGCGTTAAGGTTGATTTGCTTCCAGGTAAGGAATATGATATTGTGTTCGAACAATACAACGATCTTTTAGGCGCGGCTGCAAGATTGATGTGGGGGCTCGGTGCAGAAGATTTTAGCGCGGCGAAAAAGATTGCTGCCAGTAGCGACGTTGTTGTACTTGCAATCGGTACCTCACCCGATATTTCACGTGAAGAATTAGATAGAACGGAGATTGAATTGCCGAAAATCCAAATAGATTTAATTAAGGCAGTTGCATCTGTGAACCCGAATATAGTCTTTTTACTTATAAACGGCGGACCGGTTGCTCTTGCAGGCACTCAAGACAAAGCCAAGGGAATAGTTGAAGCATGGTTCGACGGAGAATTCCAGGGCGATGCCATTGCAGATGTCTTATTCGGCGATGTGAACCCGGGAGGCAAATTGCCGGAGACATTTTATGCATCTACAAAGGAGCTTCCTCCAATGTCGAATTACGATCTTATCGATTATCCTAGAACATACATGTACTTTAATAAACCGGTGCTGTACCCGTTTGGCTATGGTCTTTCATATACAACTTTTAAATTCAGCGATCTGAAAGTAAAGTCTGATAAGATAAATAAAGACGGTGAGGTTGAACTTTGGTTTACGGTTAAAAACACTGGTAAGATGAAAGGCGATGAAGTAGCGCAGGTTTATGTTCATGATGAGCATGCGAATATAAAAGTGCCGATTGATCAGTTAAAGCGTTTCCAAAGAATAACCTTAGCTCCCGGTGAAAGCAAGATACTTGAATTCAAAATACCTGTGAAGGATTTTTCTTTTTACAGTACAAGAACCAATAACTTTGAAATAAGACCCGGCAAGTGGGAAATTGAAGTCGGCAGTTCGTGTAAAGATATTCATTTGAAAAAAACTATTTCGATTGAATAGAGAGTATTGTTCGACTCCGACCAGCCGGAGTCGAACACGATTCTGAAAAGAGTTTTACTATTAGAGGAATGTAATTTTGGATGAGCAGTATAACTGTTCTAAGTGTCATGTCCGACAGTGCAACTGTCGGACAACATTGATAACATACAACTGCCGGACAACGGATATGTAATTATGAATAGACAAAAGATTAATCAAATATTACAAGGAGTGCTATGAAAAAATAATATTCTCGCTTTAGATTTAATTAGTGTTAAGTGAATTGGAGTAGACAAGCTCCTGCTTAAAGCCCTTTATTAATAATTTAACAATGGAATGAGAGATTAAAAATGAAGAGTTGTAAATACTTTAAAATGATTTTAATAATATTCACCTTATTTCTTTTATCGCTTGCATATTTAAATGCACAACCGGTATCAAACTATCCGGGCATAACAATAACATGGTTGGCAAAGGTTCCATCGGACTGTGTAAGAATAAAGAGAGATCCCGTATCGGGAAATTTATACATCCTGGAATATAACGGCGATATTAGAAGAGTAAACTTTGGCGCCGGCAATACCGTTACGTTCACACTTGTTTATACAACTGCAGATCACGGCTTACACACACCGCTGGGAATGGCTTTCGGAAAGGATGGAACCATGTATCTTGACGGCAATGAAGTAAGCGATACCAACAGTGAATATGCAACTTGCAAAATAGTAAAGGGAGTGCCCGACCAGCCGGGAAGTGAAAAGCGCACCTGGAGTATTATTGCTCAATCTGTAGAATATACTTACGGACATGTATACAACCATCAGACAAATGCAATTATAGTGGATACCAGCGGTAAATATGTTTATGTAAATGACGGCGCCTGCACAGATCACGGTGAAATGCGCCACGGACACAGGGAAGTCGGTTTAACATCCGTGATATTAAAACTTCCGGTAGACGGCAATAATATCCTTTTACAAAACGACAGAGCCTGGCTAAAGTCCAATGGTTATGTATTTGCCGAAGGTGTTCGGAATACGTTTGACTTTGCATATAATGCAAACGATGATTTAATCGGCGTTGAGAATTCAGGAGACAGAGATGATCCCGATGAAATGAATTGGCTGCAGGAAGGACATAATTATGGATTCCCCTGGAACATTGGCGGAGACGTAACTCCGCAGCAGTTCCCCGGATATGATCCTCAAAAAGATCCGCTGCTAAGTCCTAATGCATGGGGCGGCGGACCTGGAATGTTATATAAAACCTTTTACGATGATTCAACCTATCCGGCACCTCCGCAGGGTGTAATATTTACAATGCCGATACGCAGCTATGGACCGGATGCAGATAAGTTCCGCGATACAACTACTGGCAAAATAGAAGATGCAAGCGATCTCGGCGCATCAATAACTACCTTTACTCCGCACAGCTCGCCGGACGGAATTGTATTTGATAAAGACTCGTTATTAGCGGGTGATTTGAAAGGCGGGGCATTTGTTGATAGAATTAATGCCGGAGGACTCCTCGCTGCTTTGGGAGATTCAGGAGACGATCTATTGCATATTTCATTAACTAAATCAAACGGAAAATATACTGCGCATGTATATCAATTAGTAAAGAACTTTAATTCACCGCTCGGGATTGCACTTGCAGGTAATAAGCTTTACGTGGTGGAGACAGGATTATTTTATGCCAATAATTCTCCAAATCTTTATGAAGTAACGTTA
>JAJYIL010000214.1 GCA_021790055.1 Bacteroidota bacterium | reverse complement strand
TTTTTACATAGCGGAGGCGAACCGCAATTTTCATACGACAGCACAAAAATTACTTATGTAGATTTTTCATCAAATACAATTTATGTTGAGGATATTAGACAAAATGATATAAAGGCAATCACTGTTAATTTGCCAAAAAATTTTATATCACATCCTGTTTTGTCATTGGATGAAAAGAAAGTCTTTTTCCAGGCAGATTCTTCCTGGGAAGTAATAGTAAAAAGAAATTCAAATGATAATATTGTTTACTAATTATTTCTCGTAAATAATTTCCTTTAGTTGGAATAACTATTAATGAAATTATGTTGAAGAATACTTCCATTTATATGATGATGTTATTGCTGACAATTTTATTCAGCAGTTGCCATAACAATATAGAGTCTGTAAACACCGGTCTATTAGAAATAACCAGCGAACCGGTAAATGAAATAATATCCGTATCACCTGATTCACTCTTACCGGAGAAAAATCCCCAATACTCGATTGATTATACCGCATTAAAATTAACCGGTGCAGATTTAGGTTCATTAAAGTATTATTGTCTATGTCCAAAATATAATGATGAAAGCATAAATTGGATTTATAATACTGAAAAAGGAAGTGGAAGTTCTGTATCCGTTAAGTTAACCGGTACAACAAATATTTACAGATTAAGAGCCATGACTTATGGCGATGGAATAATTTCTGCGATGGAAATTCCGGTTAAGAATAATACTTTCGAAGCCGAGATACCGGTAGCTTTTAGTCATGTAGATGGAATAACGCTAAAAACAAAAACTGAGTTGATACTATACGGAACAGTTGGATTACCGATAGTAATTCAACTAAAGAATCCGAAAAATCTTGATGATGTTAGTTACTTGAAATGGAATCGAAGTAATTAACCTTTAAAGATTCAGCTCCCGGTTTATTAAAAGGTCCCATACGAAAAAGCGGAATTACAGTCGAAGAATTTCTAAAGATGAAATAAATGTCATATCTCAGATTAATCTTACTTTGGTCAATAAAACAATGAAGCAGTTAAACAATTAAATGGGTTAACCTATCTATCAAAACATGTCTGGTAGATCAAAACAAAATATTTAAGGTTTTAATTGATCAACTTATTTGATTATAAAACGCAGTATCAGTATATTTTGAACCGTTTTTCGCTCTTTTTATTAAGATGTTATCATGAAGATTAAAATTTCAAACTTGAGCGACGGTATTCATAATTTTAATTTTGATGAGCCTGCTGCAGATGTCGGGCTTGAAGAGCCGTTCTTTGGAAATATCAGCATTGATGTGGAGCTAAACAAGATTCATAGCCAAATTGTGCTTAATGCAAAGATTAGGATGCAGGCTGAGTTTGAATGCGATAGATGCACAAATAATTTTACATCCACATTAACATACTCATATAAAATGGTTTATCTTTTAGGAACCGAACCAGAGAATACCGAAGCGATAAACCTAACCTATTTGCCTGCTGATGCAGATAAGATTACTCTTGATTTTGATGTTAGAGATTATGCAATGCTGGCAATACCAATGAAGAAGCTTTGCAAGGAAGACTGTAAAGGATTATGTGTTAAGTGTGGAAAGGATTTGAACGAAGGAGACTGCGGCTGTAAGCGCGAGGAAATTGATGAAAGGTGGCTTCCTTTACTGGAATTAAGAAATAAAATAAATAATAATTAAATACAGGAAATATAATGCCAAATCCCAAACGTAGATGGTCTAAAAGCAGAAGAGATAAGAGAAGAACTCATTATAAAGCAACGCTTCCGGCGCTGGGTACTTGTTCTAACTGCGGCGAATTAAAGCTGACTCACCGCGCTTGCCCTTCCTGCGGCTACTATAATGAACGTTCGATGTTTATCCCTAAAAGCTAATTAACTTTTACAAATCCTTCTAATGTACGATTCTGATTCTGGAAAGAATAAATGCAGAATAGTTGTAGATGCAATGGGGGGCGATTTCGCCCCGCAAAATGCAGTGCTTGGCGCTATTCAGGCACAGCAGGAGAACAACAAGTTCGAATTGTACCTTGTTGGGAAAAAAGATGCAATCAAGAAGGTCATCAAATCCAATCAGCTTTCATTTAACGATGAAAATATTTTCCATGCCGAAGAAGTTATAGAAATGGCTGACGCGCCGACAGCTTCAATAAAATCCAAACCTAAATCCTCAATGGTTATAGGCGCGCAAATGGTAAAGGAAAAGAAAGCTGATGCATTTGTGAGCGCGGGGAATACCGGTGCAATGATGGCTGCTTCAACTTTAATTATCGGGAGAATACCGGGAGTCGGCAGACCGACTATAGGTCAGGCAATGCCGAATCAAGCCGGAATAAGCACTTTGTTTGATGTTGGTGCGAGTGTGGATTCAAAACCCAAGCACCTACTTGAATATGCATTGATGGGCACTATCTTTACAAAAGAGATCTATGGAATAGAAAGCCCTAAAGTCGGAATCTTAAGTATTGGTGAAGAAAAAGAGAAGGGCAGCGAAGTAAGCCTTGCTGCCGCAGAGCTGATAAGAAAGACGAATTTAAATTTCGTAGGCAACGTAGAAGGCAGAGACATTTTAAAAGGAACTGTTAACGTTGTAGTATGCGACGGCTTCGTTGGCAATATTATTATTAAGTTTGGTGAAAGCGTGCTCGACTTTTTAAAATTCAAGTTCAAAGAATTCGCCGGAAAAAGTCTCATCAACAAATTAAAGATTGCGCTTGTTAGAAGCAGCATGAGAGAGATTCTAAAAGACTTTGATTACCAGGAATACGGCGGCGTACCTTTGCTTGGAGTTAACGGAATAAGCATTATAGGGCATGGTGCAAGCTCTCCAAAAGCTGTTAAGAACATGGTTCTTCGCGCTTACGAAATGCACGAAAAGAATTTAGTATCGAAGATTGAAAACTCGATAAAGCAATATTCAAATTTAAATTAGGTTGAAATGAAAGAAAAAAGATACAATGCAGAAATAACCGGCGTCGGTATGTATGTTCCGGAAAGAATTTATGATAATGCGTATTTTGAAAAGATTGTAGATACAAGCGATGAATGGATAAGGACAAGGACAGGAATACGGGAGAGAAGAATTTTGGAGAATGGCGCAACAAGTTTGCTCGCTACAAAAGCTGCCGAAGATTTATTGAAATCAAAAAACATCTCTGCAGATGAAATTGATGTTATAATAGTGGCAACGGTAACGCCCGATATGTTCTTCCCGGCAACCGCATGTCTGGTGCAGGATAATATCGGTGCAAAGAACGCATGGGGATTTGATTTGTCGGCTGCATGTTCCGGCTTTATCTTTGCCTTCCAAACCGGGTGCTCATTAGTAGAAACGGGAAAATATAAAAAAGTTATGGTTATCGGTGCGGACAAAATGAGCTCTATCGTAGACTACACGGATAGAAACAACTGTATTTTATTCGGCGATGCCGGCGCCGCAGTATTACTTGAGCCTACCGAAAATTTAAAATATGGTCTTCAAGATTCTCTGCTTCATGTTGACGGCTCCGGAAGGGAAGCTTTATATATGAAAGGCGGAGGAAGCCTTAACCCACCAACTCATGAAACCGTGAACCAGAATATGCATGTAATTTACCAGGACGGCAAGGCTGTATTTAAAGTTGCTGTTAAAGGTATGGCGGATATTTCTTTCGAAATTATGAAGAAGAACAATTTAAATTCCGATGATATTGCTTATCTTGTACCTCATCAAGCTAACTTAAGAATAATAGATGCAACCGCTGAGCGTATGGGAATTAACCGCGACAAGGTAATGATTAATATTGACCGCTACGGCAACACAACCGCAGCAACCATACCTTCATGCCTTGTTGAATACTATCGGGACGGAAAGATAAAAAGAGGCGATAAGCTTATACTTTCTGCTTTCGGCGCCGGCTTTACTTGGGGCGCAGCATACGTAGTATGGAGTATGGACTAATACTAATGTCTAAGAAAGCATTTTTATTCCCCGGTCAAGGCTCTCAGTATGTTGGAATGGCAAAAGACCTTTTCGACAAATCTGTAGAAGCAAATGAAATGATTAGAACAGCAGACGATGCGCTGGGAATCAATTTATCTTATATAATGTTTAACGGTCCGGAAGAAGAGCTTAAACAGACTGAATTTACCCAGCCTGCTATTTTTCTTCACAGCGTAATTCTTGCAAGCATAATTAGGACCCTTCATGTTGATGCTGCCGCGGGACATTCTCTTGGAGAATATTCTGCGCTGGTAAGTGCCGGATCAATTCAATTTTACGATGCAATTAAATTAGTAAGAGCCAGGGGCAAAGCAATGCAGCTAGCCGGAATCGAAAAGCCTGGTACAATGGCAGCGGTAGTCGGTTTGCTGCCGGAGAAAGTAGCTTCCTGCTGCGAAGAGGCTTCATCTGCCGGAGTTGTTCAATGCGCTAACTTCAATTCGCCGGGACAGATTGTAATATCCGGCTCTGTTGCCGGAGTTAAAAAGGCGATGGAGATTTGCAAAGCATCCGGCGCCAAGCTTGTGAAGGAATTAGTTGTAAGCGGTGCATTTCATTCTCCATTAATGGAACCGGCAAAGACAATTCTTTCAAAAGAACTGGAAGGCATTCCGGTATACGATGCCAAATTCCCGGTATATGCCAACGTAAGCGCAGCGCCTTCTACAAGCAAAGATGAGATTAAGAAAAATCTATTTGAGCAGGTAACCTCGCCGATCCGATGGGAAGAAACAATAAGAAACATGGTTAATGATGGGATAAAAGAATTCTATGAAGTCGGGCCTGGAAAGGTTCTTCAAGGATTAGTTAAAAGAATAAGCCCGGATGTGAAGTGTACTTCAATTGATAAATATTCTGATGTGGAGAATTTCATTTAGCTATGCAGAAATTTCCTAAAAAGATAAAAGGAATAATGATTGACCCGCTTATCTTTACTTTTAATTTTCATTGCAAATGTTCGGGCGAGTGCTGCTGGTACGGAGTTTATACAGATAAGAAAGAGCACGATTTAATTATCAACATAAAAGATAAGATTATACCGATGATAGATGAGTCTCAAACAAAAGAAGTAAGCAAATGGTTTGAGCCGCCGGAGGCTGATGAAGATTTTGAGTCGGGCGTGGCTGTCGGTACGGAGCTTTACAATAATAAATGTGCATTCCTGGATAAGAACGGTTTGTGCACGCTTCAGAAGCTTGCCGTTAGAGAAGGTATGCACAAATGGAAATACAAGCCAATTTATTGCGTGTTGTTTCCATTGACAATATTTGAAGGCGCACTTACCATCGATGATGAGCATATTGATCGCTTAAAATCATGCAATGCTAATCCGGTACCTTCTCGTTCTATCTATGAAGCTTGTGAAGAGGAGCTAAGATTTTTCTTTGGAGAAGACGGCTTTGCCGAACTGGAAGAATATCGAAGAGAATTTTTGGATTCAAAAGATGAAAGGGAAGTTGCATGAAATTAAAAGACAAAAGAGCAATTGTTACCGGCGGCAGCCGCGGGATTGGCAAGGCTATTGTATACGAGCTTGCTTCTAACGGATGCAATGTGGTTTTTACTTATCATAGCTCGTCAGAAGCTGCAAAGAAAGTTGAAGAAGAGGCTGGTAAATTCGGAGTTAAAATTTTAGGCGTCCAGGCTGATGCGGCAAGCTTTTCGGAAGCCGAAAAAACTGTAAATTTTACTTTGGAAAAGTTAGGCGGTTTAGATATTTTAGTAAACAACGCCGGAATAACTAAAGACAATCTTCTACTAAGAATGAGTGAAGATGATTTCGACAAAGTTATCGCAGCAAATTTGAAAAGTGTTTTTAACTATACCAAAGCTTCCGTTAAGCCGATGCTTAGTCAGCATT
>JAJYIL010000213.1 GCA_021790055.1 Bacteroidota bacterium | reverse complement strand
TTCCGTTCAACCCGGAATCAATTCCCGATCCCGATTTGCAGAAATATTACCGCCAGCACCGTGTTGGCGGCTTGGGCATGTACCTGATGAAATCGCTTATGGACGAAGTGAAATATGTTTCTGTGCCCGGCAAGTATAACCAGGTGCTCCTTTCCAAAAACTTAAATGCCGCTAATTAAGGATGATAGAAGCTGAGAACATTAAGGTAAAAAGAAACCTTACCGCTCTTGTTGAGTTCAGCAGGATTATAAACAGCAGCCTCGACCTCGAATTCATTCTTAACAATGTCCTTCTTACCTGTATGGGAAAATTCCTTGCTACAAGAGGCTTAATTGCTCTTAAGGTTGATGGGAAGCTGCAAATAAAATCTTCCAAAGGAATACCGGAAGAGTTAAAAAAAAAATTTCCCGAGCTTAATCCCGTCGATAATTCGCTTGACGACGAGCGGCTAAAGAGTTTTTTTACCGGAGCCAAGCTTCAAGCTGTGGAAAAAATTTGCTCATCCGACGAATGCCTTGGAATTGTTTCGCTCGGTGAAAAGCTTAACAAGGCTCCGTTCAATGAAGACGATACCGAATTCCTAAAGACAATTTTAAATATTGCCGCCTCTGCAATTCAGAATTCGTTAGTTTTAAGCGAAATAAAGAAAATCAACCGCACCCTCGATACAAGAGTCCAAAGGCTTAATTCACTTTTTGAACTGAGCAAGGAGTTTGGAATAATTTCCGAGTCTGCTAAAGTTGCCAAGCTCCTTGTTTATTCAGTTATAGGTCAGTTTCTTGTTTCCAGGTTTGCCGTGGTAACTTTTATCGAGAACGGCACTAGGATTCTTGAATCGAAATTTCCCGGGCAGAATTTACTTGATGCGCTTTCTTGTTATGATTTTTCTAAGCTGACTAATCCGGTTGCTAAGCAGGAAATTTCTGGCAGCTATGATAAGCTTGCTGAAATTGGCATTGAGCTTATCGTGCCGATGGAACTACAGAGGGAGACAAAAGGATTGATTCTCCTTGGTAAAAGAATTAATAACCAGGAATATTCCGGTGCCGATATTGAGTTTATATACTCGACCGGCAGCCTTGCGATTATATCACTCGAGAATAGGCGCTTGTTTAAGGAAGCCTTGGCTAAGCAAAAGATGGAAGAAGAGCTTGAGCTTGCACGCGGCATCCAGCGTAATCTTCTTCCGCGTGAAATTCCATCCTATAGTAACTTTGACATTGCAGTGTTAAATTTAACATCGCAGCAAGTTGGCGGTGATTATTATGACGTTATCCCTCTTGATGAAAATTCTTTCTGCATCGCGATTGGCGATGTTTCAGGAAAGGGTGTGCCTGCGGCTTTACTGATGGCAAACCTTCAAGCCTTCTTAAAGATTATCTGCAAGCAAGGGATGAAGCTTGACGAGGCGACTGCATTGATTAACGATCTGGTTTCCGAGAATACTTCTGACGGAAAGTTTATTACTTTCTTCTGGATGATTCTGGAAAACGAAACTAAGACTCTTAATTATGTCAATGCCGGTCATAATCCTCCCTTATTGATTCGTGACGGTAAAATAATCAAGCTTGACAAAGGCGGAATCATCCTCGGTGTAATGAAGACGTTCGTTCCGTACTCATCCGAATCAATCCAGCTAAAAAAAGACGATGTAATAATTCTATTCACAGACGGCGTTACCGAAGCAAAGAATATTGATGATGAGGAATTCTCGGATGAAAAGCTTGAGGGCTTGTCTCTTCAGATTATCTCGTCAAATTCAAACGATATATTGAACCGGGTAAAAGATGAAGTGCAATCTTTTGCCAAAGGCACTACACAATCGGATGATATTACGCTCGCAGTGATAAAAGTGCAATAGCGATAAAGGCTGCCTTATAATTTCCTTTATATACAATTACGACATTTGTCGTCTCCTAACCCTCACTCCCGCATATCGCATAGAGACCACCATGTGGGCGGCAAGCTCTACGAGGCTGACTAAAAAGCAATTTTTTCCTGAAATATATAACGGATAACACTATTACACGTTATGATGAAGGTACCGAATACTGTTGATAATTGGATGATAAAAAAACGCTTACTCAAAAAAGTAATCGCCGTAAATAACCATCTAATTTTTCTATAAATAACCGGTACTGAATTATTGAGCTTTACCTAATTCAGCACAGGCTTTATATTTTAAAATATTATCTAAGGTTGATCATGATTTCGCCGACCGTGATCTTCATGATGATCCTTTTTATTGCCATATCTTCCGCGATTATAATATCCCTTATGATTGCCGTTATCATGTCTATGTTCATTAAGCCATTCCTTATGCATCGGATGGTATTTGTTTTCGAAATATTTAGGATCACGGCTGTCGCGAATAAACGGCTGATCGTGTCTGTCTCTATACCTATAATACTTGTCTCTATAGTATCTATCCCGTCTCCAGGGTTCCCGCTCATTTATAACAACTTTATATGACCTGTATAAATCGTAATCATGATAACGTTCAGGTAAGCGAGCGCTGCGGATCCAGCGCCCACGATAATTATAGTAAAAGCATTGCAGAGGCACACTATAGTAAACATCAATACCGGGCAGATAATAATAATCAACATAATCATACCCAGTAGGACCCCATGCCGGTTGACTAAAAAGGTTGAAGTTAACGCTAATATGCACCTGTGCATAAGTTGTACTTAGGATACACGATAATATTAGTGCAAAGATGATTACAAATATTTTACGCATAATATAGTTCCTTTTTTATAATTATAAGAATATTTAATTCATTACGCTATGAAGTTTAACACATTGAATTGAAGCACAGTAAATGCGAGTATCCGGATGGCGGCAGCTTGGAGAATAGTACCACTAAAATCTTTCCATTCTAAATACTATTAAAAGTCGGAAATTCTTTACGATAATCAAGCATTATTAAAATTGTTAAGTTATTTTTAAGTTTAAATTATTGTTGACTCTTAATTTATTTCTTCGGAATTTCTCAATCAATTATTCAATTTCAAAGAGAAGGCATTCTTTAAAAAGATATCATCTCTTTTCTTAATTTGTAACCAAACCGGAGCCGGAAACATCTGGATGGGCACTTGTAACGGTGTTGCAATTTATAACGGATCATAGACATTCAATAATACATCCAACTCCATTATCCGCGCATAAATGCAGGTACCATAGCATATGGCATGATGCGAGCGCTGCAATCAACAATTCTTCGGGATTATATTTTGCTGCATCGCCGGGGAAAATCGGGTCGGAAGGACAGAGTATTTCCGGTATCTTTTTTAATAATTGAATGACTGCGTTCATACGAAGTATAAGTAGACGTCCCTACAATAATTCTGTTCCAAGAATTAATGGTTACGTTTACCATAATTATTTCAGCAATGCTTCTATCATTAAAATATTTTTTCATAATGACGTAAGTTTCTTTCGAGATGCCTTTTACTGAAATAAGAGCCATCTGTTCAGTAAACGCCAACACGGCTCTTTCTGAATCTGTAAAGAAAGGGATTCACGCCACGCGCTTAGGGCATATCCTTTTTTCAGTCTCGCCAAGCGCTCTTGCATCTTCAGTATACATATCAATGCAGTATACGCAGCCGTTAATCTGAGATGTTCTTACCTTTCGTCGCTTTAAGTACCGGATTTATCTTTGTAGTATCGATATAATTTTCAAGCGTCATCATTGCCTGGTAGCCGTCCGGCGAAGTTTCTTTACATTAACTCTATTCTTGTTCGTCTCTTACTCCATAAGATTTTTATTTATTGGTTTTGACATTTCTTAATGAAATAACAGCATGAAATACATGACTGCATGAATAACATGTTTGGATATCCTCATCCAACACACAGCAAACTACAGACTACAAACAACATACTTCTCATATCACTTTTCTATGCTTCTAATATATTCCGGAAGTACGACATTCTCCCGTAATAATTCATCTCTAATTGGTTTATCGTATGAAGTCTTAATAGGAATTACTCCTGCCCAGACATCCAGATCATAATCTTCTTTATCATCGGCAGGTGGACCGGTACGCATCTTCGCAGAAGCTTCATTTATCTTAAATGAAAATACGGATGTAACGTCAAGTTCCTTTTGATTTGGCTTACGGACTTCTTGCCATCTATCCTGTAGGATATGATTCATAATTATTTCAAGCGCTTTAGTCTTCTCTTCGCTGTCAATTATTTCTTCCGGTTTACAATACATTACTATTGATCTGTAATTGACGGAATGATGGAAAGCCGATCTTGCAAGTACTAGTCCATCAATGATGGTAACCGATAAACAAACATCTTCTCCCGATGAAAATAATTTAAGCATCCTGCTGTTATATGAGCCGTGAATATAGATCAAATCGTCTTTCCTGCCATAGAACGTCGGGATTATGTTGACGCTTCCTTTATATATAAATCCCAGGTGACAAACCAACGCACCATCAAGAATTTTATAGATTACTTCCGTTTCATAAGAAGCTCTTTGAGGGAGCCGTTTTACTTTTGTTCTATTTGTAACATTTAATTTTCCCAAAGAATTTTCCTTCTTATATTTTTGTAATTGTTCAAATTAAAAACTATTCTGTTTCTAATTCCTCTTTTGAAGAGGATTTTACCCTTGACGGTTTCCAGTTAACAATTGCAAGACTCACGACTATTAAGATTCCACCGGCAAGAAGCTGCCAGGTAATTTGCTCGTTGAGAAACGCAACTCCAAGTATAATTCCGCCGAGAGGAAATATATAAGTTACCATTGTAGAGCGCGTCGGACCAATCTCGTGTATTAAATAAAATGCAAGAAGAAACGCCAAACCGGAACCTAAAATACCGAGGAACAAAAGTGCAATCCATGTCAATTGCAGCGAGGGTAATTTTATAGGGCTCTCAGTTAGGAATGCAGTAGCCCACATAATAACCGAAGCTGAAAGCATCGGAATCGTACTTCGAATTATACCGGGGACATCTTGCGTAGTCTTTCTAATATATACAGCGCTTCCTGCATAAAATATAGAAGCCAATACAACGGCAGCTTGTCCAAGCACCGTACCGGAAGAAGCGCCGATATCTTTGCTGACCAGAACTATAACGCCTGAAAATCCAATCATCAGACCTAAAACTTTTTGAAACGTCATCCGGTCGTCATTCAAAAGATAATGAGCTAAAAAAATTGTGAAGAGCGGAACAGTTGCATCCAGTATTGATGCAATGGACGAGTCGATAGATTTTTCTCCCCAGGAGATTAAGAAGAAAGGAGCTGCAAAATTTGTTACTCCAAGCAGAATAAGGGGCAGCCATTCTTTCAACCCGTGCGGAAGCCTGACACGCTGAATTAAAATTACCAGTGCGCCAAATAAGAATCCAAGCGATACACGGATTGCCACAAGCACAGAAGGGCTAACTTCGCGTATTGCAAGCTTTATCCACATGAAGGACGAGCTCCATATTGCGCCTACCAGAATGAAAACCAGCCAGTGTTTTTGTTTCACGCTATCTCCATAATTAATTAAAAATATATCATCAACCTTTTTCTTAATCTGAATCTTGCTCGAAAAGAAACTGATTAAGAGTGAGTTTAAGATCAAGAATCATTGGCACAAAATTACTTCCAAATGAGGCTCCATCAAAAAGCCATTATCGTGTTATTTAATGGTGCTACTTCATCAATATGATATGGGGCAAACAAACGTTTCTTCTAAGATAGATTTTAATAGTTATATTAACTTATTCAATAAAGGAAGAAGTCGTGCAAGTCGTGAAAAAAACATTTATGTTTCTATAATCATATTGACGTAAAGAGCCTACAATTATGCCAAAGCAAATAGATGAGCTGCCTTTAGCCGGAAAGA
>JAJYIL010000212.1 GCA_021790055.1 Bacteroidota bacterium | reverse complement strand
GCGTTTAATCTTGGTTGTTTCAGTCTGGAGTTCATAATAGATTTTGTAAATTTCTTTCTTCTCTTTCTCCTTCTGCTTTTCGCTAACGCTTTCATCATGTATTTTTTCTTTTGTCTTTTCGGATTTGACGACTGAAGATTCAAGTAGAAATTCTCTTGCAGACTTTCTAACTTCAGCATCTTCGCTTATCATTTCGGCAATAATATCTTTTGCACCCTGCAGGGCTTCTTCAACAGTTGTCACTCCAAGTTCTTCATTTATAAATTCTTTAAGCTTCTCTTCCAAGGTTCCTTTAAAATCAGGATTTTCAAGAATGAACAAAGCAAGCAGTTCCAGTCCTTTTGCTTTTGCAATTGTACCGCGTGTTTTTCTTTTTGGTTTATACGGAAGATAGAGATCCTCAAGCTCCTGGAGCTTTGTACATCCCAATATTTTTTCTTTCAGCTCATCGGTCAGCTTGCCTTGTTCTTCGATGCTTTTTAGGATTGAATCTCTCCGCTCTTCAAGAAGAGTTAAGTAATTCAATCGTTCTTCAATCTGCCGAAGAATATCTTCATCGAGTCCGCCCGTTCGTTCTTTCCTGTAGCGGGCAATAAACGGAATCGTCGAATCTTCCTTAAATAGTTTTATAACCGAGTCAACTTGTTCGTCTTTTATGTTTAGTTCTTTTGCAATTAATGCTGGGATGTTCATAGTCAATTAAGAATTATAAATTTCAACCAAAGTATAATAAGCCTCC
Organism: Bacteroidota bacterium; assembly: GCA_021790055.1. Taxonomy (GTDB): domain Bacteria; phylum Bacteroidota; class Ignavibacteria; order Ignavibacteriales; family Ignavibacteriaceae; genus FEN-1297. Next base: position 5,149 of record JAJYIL010000212.1, on the reverse strand, counting down.
GGCTAAAAAAGTTAAAAAAATACGTAAGCCTGATGAAATCTAAAGCTTCCGGTTTAAGATATTAAAAATAAATTTTTAAAGCATTCAAAGTAAAAGTAAAGAAAGTTGTTTTACAACTTGATAAAATAGAAATAATTTTTATGAGTGAGGCTTTTGAGACTTACACAACACTAATTTTCAAAAATTTTGATTATTTAACCTGGTGTAATTTAACTAAGGAGTTTCTATGAGATATTTGAATAGATCATTTCTCTTGTCCACTTTACTTATACCGGTACTTACGTTTGCCGGATCTTCTGATTCTTCAATAGGAAAAAAGGAATATAAAATCAAAACGATGACGGTAAAATATTTAAGCGGTAATGATACTGTAAGCGCTTACCTTGCTGTTCCGGATGTTAAAGGTAAATTACCGGCGTTGATCGTCATTCATGAATGGTGGGGACTTACGCCATGGATGAAAACTAATACTGAAAATTTTGCTAAGAGAGGATACGTCGCTTTAGCAATTGATCTTTTCCGCGGCAAAGTTACTAATGATCCCAATGAAGCAATGCAGCTTGTAAAATCGCTTCCAAAAGAAAGAGCAATTACGGATTTGAAATCTGCTTACGATTATCTTCTGAAGATGCCGGGAGTTGATACAAAAAGAATCGGCTCAATCGGCTGGTGTTTCGGAGGAGGATATTCTTTTCAAGCCGCGTTGAATCTGCCTAAGCTGAAAACATGCGTTGTTAATTACGGCAGCCTTTCATCCGATGAGAATGTAATAAAAAATATCCACTGCCCGGTTCAATGTAATTTTGGTGATGAAGACAAAGCAATTCCTCCATCGGAAGTGAAAGCTTTTGATGCGGCTGCAAAAAAGGTTGGTCTTGATGTGACGGTAAATTTCTTTCCGGGTGTCGGTCATGCATTTATGAATCCGGGAAACAAAGGCGGCTACAAAAAGGAAATTGCCGACGATGCATGGAAAGACATTTATGCCTTCCTGGATAAAACTCTAAAAAAATAATTCTCGGTGAGACTCATTTTTAAGTGAGTTTCACTAAAATTTTATTTATTTTTTCCCCGTGAAGATTTCTTTTGTTAATTAAGTGGTTTAGTACGGCTTCACATATTTTATAATTTTCTTTGTTTTTCCAAAAGAATAAACAAAGAACTTAACCGGCTCAAAAAGCAGGGAGGATAAAAATGAAAAACAATAAAATGACGGAATTTGAAACCAAGTGTGTTCACTCGGGTGTAGACGAGTTCGAATACGGGTCAGTTGTACCTCCTATTTATCAAACATCAACTTTTAAATTTAAAAATGCTAGGCACGGCGCCGCTCTTTTTGCGGGAGAGGAAAAGGGTTACATATACACACGTATGCTGAATCCTACCGTTGAAGCGCTTGAAAATTCGATTGCAGAGCTTGAAGGAGGCTTTAAAGGTTTGGGTTGTGCAAGCGGAATGGCAGCTGTTCATACTGTATTTGCAAGCCTTGTTCAAGCAGGCGATCATGTGGTATGCTCTACCGCTGTTTACGGACCTACCAATACACTTCTTAGTACAATTATGAAAAAATTCGGCGTAGAGACTTCCTTTGTTGATACATCCGATCTTAAAGCGGTTAAAAATGCGGTAAGACCAAATACCAAAATTTTCTATGTTGAGACTCCGGGAAACCCGACTCTGTCAATTTCGGATATTGCCGCAATTGCCGGAATTGCTCATAAGAGTAATTCGCTCCTTGTAGTTGATAATACTTTCCTCAGCCCGGTTCTTCAGAAGCCGATCGACTTTGGAGCTGATATTGTTCTGCACAGCCTTACAAAATTTTTAAACGGACATGCTGATGTTGTCGGCGGAATCGTTGTCGTGAAGGTTGAAGAGATGTACAAGCTATTCAGGAAGACATTAAATCAGACTGGCGGCGTAATTGATCCTTTCAATTCGTTTTTAGTACATCGCGGAATAAAGACTTTATCGCTTAGGATGCAGAGGCATTGCGAAAATGCAATTAAGGTTGCAGAATTTCTTGAAAGTCATCCTGCAGTCAAGAGAGTATATTATCCCGGCTTGGCAAGCCATCCTCAATTTGAGCTTGCAAAGAAGCAGCAGCTTGGTGCAGGTGGAATGATATCTTTCGAGCTTGAAGGTAATTCATTCGATTCGTCGGACGGATTTGAAGCCGGTCAAGCGCTGATGAATTCGGTGCAACTTTGCCAGCTTGCTGTAAGTCTCGGCGGTGTTGAATCTCTCATTCAGCACCCGGCAAGTATGACGCATTATACTATGGGAAAACAAGCGAGGGAAACAGCCGGTATTTCGGAGGGTCTGGTCAGGCTTTCCGTTGGGATTGAAAACGTTAATGACATCATTGACGATCTTGAACAAGCGCTTGAAAAGGTAAGGCAGGCTGCAAGTGTTTTTTAGCTTTGTATTCCGTATTCTTCTATTTTAAAAAATTGAGGAAGTATGGTATTTGAAAGATCTGCAGGAATTTTGCTCCATCCTACTTCGTTGCCCGGTAAATTTGGAATTGGAGACTTGGGAAGTGAAGCATACAACTTTGTAAATTTTTTAGAGGCTGCCGGTCAGAGGTTGTGGCAAACATTTCCGCTCGGTCCTACCGGGTACGGCGATTCTCCTTATCAATGCTTCTCTGCGTTTGCGGGCAATCCGCTTTTAATAAGCCCTGAAAAGCTTTTCGAAAAAGGTTTCCTTTCAAGCGGCAACTTACAAGATATTCCCGGTTTCAATCCTCATCAAATTGATTTCGGACAGATAATTAATTATAAAAAAAACCTGTTAAGAAAAGCTTTTGAAAATTTTAAAAAGAATAATAACGAAACTCAAAGCCCATTTCAGGAATTCTGTAACGCCAATAAAGAATGGCTTGAAGATTTTTCCTTCTTTATGGCAGCAAAAGATTTTCATAACGGACAACTTTGGACTACCTGGAATAAAGTTCTTGTCCATCGCGATATAGATGCCTTAAAAAGGTGGAAAGGAAATTTATCCGATGACATTAATTATCATAAGTTTATTCAATTCCAATTCTTCTCTCAATGGAAAGAACTGAAAGCTTACGCAAACAACAAGGGGATAAAAATTATCGGTGACATGCCGATCTTTATCGCATACGACAGCGCCGATATGTGGGCGCATAAAGAGCTTTTCACAGTTGATAATGACGGCAATCTCGAAACTGTTGCCGGAGTTCCGCCGGATTATTTTAGTGAAACAGGACAGCTTTGGGGAAATCCTCTTTATAGGTGGAAAGAAATGGAGAAGGATGATTTTCTTTGGTGGCGGCAAAGATTCTCTCAATTGCTTGAGATGATTGACATAATACGCATTGACCACTTCCGTGGATTTGACGCTTACTGGGAAATTCCCGGCGGTGCTCCAAATGCAATTAAAGGAAGATGGGTGAAGGCACCCGGAGAGAAATTATTTAATACCGTAAGAAAATATTTGGGCGAAGTTCCAATCCTTGCCGAAGATCTCGGTGTAATTACAAAGGAGGTTGTTGCACTGCGCGATAAATTTAATTTCCCGGGAATGAAAATCCTTCAGTTTGCTTTCGGGAAAGGGATGGAAAGAAAATTCCTTCCTCATAACTTCATTAAAGACTGCATGGTTTACACGGGCTCGCACGATAACGATACGACGCGTGCTTATTTTGAAAAAGCCAAGCTTGAAAACAACGACATATATTCCCATGCGCAAAGATATTTGAACTATTACGGTGAAGATATGGTTGGAGAACTTATAAAGGCTGCTTATGCTTCTGTTGCAGATCTTGTAGTTATCCCGATGCAGGATATTCTTAAGCTTGGCGGAGAAGCAAGAATGAACTTTCCAGGGAAGCCCGGCGGAAACTGGACATGGCGATTTACCTGGGACCAAGTACATCACGATTTGGCAAAATATTATAAGGAGCTTGCAGCGCTTTATGAAAGACCTCCTGCACCGGAAGATGCAGTTGAAATTGAAACTGAAGAATAACCTTTCAATTAACCGGATTCATAAATGTTTGAAAGAAGACACTAGTTCATCATAATATGATTATCATTAATTGCGTTTTTCAGCTGCCTGTTCTCTTTTGAGTATTACTGTATTTACCTTTGAAATTCATTCTTATTAACAGTAATCTATCTATTGGCTTTCATTTTTGTCTGCACCAATTTCTATGCTAATTCAGATTTCACTAGCCGGATTTCATCAAGCTTTGATTGAAGATGTTTTTTGATCCTTCATTTTATATCTTCTGCATTTCATTCTTACTTCTTTCTATCAAGGAATACAAAGTAAATAAATTCATTGGTAAAGTTTTGATTGACTAAATAGCTGCAAAGCCGTATATTTATTTATCTTAATAATGCAGTTACATAATTCTTAATTTTATGTATAAGGGCTAAATTAATGGCTAAAGAAAATAAGTCTGCACCTACGTACGTAACAAAAGAAATTCTTAAAAAAGAAACAAATAAAATTAATAAGAAAGTCGACGGGATAGTTGATCGTCTTGATTTAGTTGATAAACGTTTTGATGCAGTTGACAAGCATCTTGATGCTGTTGACAAACGTCTTGATTCAGTTGACCAGCGTTTTGATTCAGTTGACCAGCGTTTTGATTCAGTTGATAGACGCATTGATGCAGTTGAAAAACGGCTTGATGACAAGATTGATTTGGCAGTTCAGTCCATGAAAGATTACACTGACAGCCGCTTTAATCAACTCGATTTAAAGATGGACGAAATTCAGCGTAACATCTTGAATAAGATAGATATTTCGGTAAGGGGACTTGTTGATTTAATAGAACGTTCTACGGGGAAGACCGCTGAACTAGATGAGAGTGTAAAAGACCACGAGCGCCGCATTACTAAGCTTGAAGAAAAATACTCTAACAGCTAAAACCCCTAATTTGTAATCTAACTTTGAATTAACATTCTCCACATCCTAAGCTTTAGCAGTAAAAATCTTGTATGCCGGATAGCTTATTACCGCAAAGATTAATGCAAACAGTGCGTTCAGCGGATCTCCAAAAATATCGCCGATTAAAAAAATAAATGAGCCTGTTAAAAATATAAATGTTGTTGCGGGATATCCCCAGGTCTTAAATGGTCTTTTCAAATCAGGTTCCTTCTTCCTTAAG
>JAJYIL010000211.1 GCA_021790055.1 Bacteroidota bacterium | reverse complement strand
GACGGTGATATTTTGATGCAAACAGAGTTTAATTTGAATCCAAAAGAATCTCTGGATTTATTAATTAAAAGAACAAAGAAATTAAGCGCAGAAACATTTCTAAAAGCCATTGAGTTACTAGATAAACTGCCAATCAATCTCATAAAAAATGACGCCAGCCAGGCATCATATAATACTTTCCCGAATAAAGAGGATGTTTCAAGATTTAAAGGAAAAGGCTTAAAATTAAGATGAAATGCCTTTTAAGCGTGGATGTTGAGGATTGGTTTCAAGTAGAAAATTTGAAGCAGGCAATTGATAAGGAATCGTGGGATAAAAAAACTTCAAGAGTTGAAAGAAATATTGATTTGATCCTTGAGCTTTTAGACCAGCGAAACACTAAGGCAACCTTTTTTATTTTGGGATGGATTGCAGAAAGACATCCTTTAGTTATAAAAAAGATACATAATGAGGGTCATGAAATCGCTTGCCACGGGTATGGACATGACCTGGTAACTCATCTTACGAATGATAAGTTTAGGCAAGATGTTTCTTTAACAAAAAATATACTTGAAAATTTAATAGGAGAAGAAGTAATAGGTTACAGGGCTCCTAATTTTTCAATTACCGATTGGTCAATTGAAATTTTAATTTCATTGGGATTTAAATACGACTCAAGCCTTTTTCCGATTGTCGGGCATAGCAGGTACGGGAAGTTGAAAAAAGTAACCATACCAAATAAATCCATTTTCGAGCTTCAAAATGGCTTCTACCAAGTGATGTTGTCCTATCTGGATATTGGAGGCTTAAAGGTTCCCTGGGCAGGAGGCTTATATTTTAGACTTATTCCCTATGAGCTTTTTAAAAGAGGAATTGAAAAAATTACCGAACAGAAAGGGCTTTATATCTTTTATATTCATCCCTGGGAGTTTGACCCGGGACAGCCTAAAGTGAATAATATTAAGTTGAACTATAAATTGAGACACTATACGAATTTAAAGACAACAGAAAGTAAATTTAAAAGACTTCTTAAGGATTTCAATTTTTACAGGATAAAGGACGCAATTTCTATTTAAATTGTTATTCTTATAGGATCTAATTTAAAAGCCTATTTTAATTAAATGGAAGATAACTCAAAACCGCTTGTAAGTATTTTAATGCCGACGTATAACCGGGCAAAAATGATATCACTAGCTATCGCCAGTATACTTGAACAAAGCTATACAAATTGGGAGCTACTTGTAATTGATAATGAATCTGCCGATAATACAAAAGAAGTTGTAGAAGAATATACCCGCAGAGATAAAAGAATAAAATATTACAATGTTGAAAAGGATTACAAAATCGGAATCGCCAGCTACCTTAATTATGGAATTGATATTTCTAAAGGAAAATATATTGCCAGGCTGGACGACGACGACGAGTGGTGCGACCCAGATAAGCTAAAGAAGCAGGTAAATTTTTTAGAAGAAAATAAGGAGTATGTTATCGTCGGCGGTGGGGCAATAATGGTTGACGGAAACCGGAAAGAGATATATAAATTTTTCAAAAGAGAAAAAGACTTTGAAATAAGAAATCATGCTCTTTACGCAAATCCATTTTGGCATAATACAGTCTTATTTCGAAGAGATACTGCAATAGAAGCAGGCGGTTATAAAAAAGCCAGATTTGTTGAAGATTGGGAATTATGGCTGAGGTTGGGGAGGTACGGGAAATTATTTAATTATAAAGAATATTTTTCATTGTATATGAATGCCGGGCAAAACCGTTCAACCGAAAATCAGAAGCTAACTGCAAAAATTATTCTTCAGTATATTAAAGATTACCGGAATGAATATCCAAATTACAGGAAAGCATACGTAATAAATTTTATGCAGTACTTATTTTCCTTTTTGCCTTTGTTTATTAAAAAAAGAGTACAGAATTTTTTATTTTTCATTAAAAGAAATTACTTATAAAAAATTCAGATTAAATTTTGAATAAGAAGCTTGAAAAATTACTTATACTTGCTGTAGATTTCATCTCCATCAACTTAGCCTGGATGACTTACTACCAGTTAAGGGTAACATCCGGATGGTTTGAAGTGCTCGGCAGACCCGAATTCTACCTGCCGATGTTTGTAATTTATTTTTACTGGCTTGTTATTTTTACTTTCGTCGGAATGTATAGAACCTGGTTTGCCGCTTCAAGGCTTGATGAGCTTTCTACATTGTTCAAAGCATCATTTGTCGGGATTTTTGTTTTATTCTTCTTAATTTTTATTGACGATTATATCAACGGCGTCGGCTCGGCAACAAGAATTTTACTATTTATTTATTGGGGATTGTTTTTGTTTTTAACCGGTGCGGGCAGGCTATTCGTCAGAAGCTTCCAGCGAAAGCTTTTAATAAAAGGAATCGGCAGGAAGAATGCTTTGATAATCGGCTTTAATGAAAAGGCAAAAGAAGTTATGAACCAGATTAAGCAGCATCCTGCGCTCGGGCTGGATGTAGCGGCTTTTATCCCGGTAAACGGCTCAAAAGTTTTCGATGAATACGAAGGAGTGAAGGTCGTTGATTCTATTGATAATCTTACAAATGATATTGACAATTATAACGCGAAGGAAGTGGTTATTGCCCTGGAAAAAGATGAGCGTGATTCTTTAGTGGAAATTATTGCAAAGTGCGAAACCAAAAATGTAGGTTTAAAAATTGTTCCCGATCTTTATGAGATTTTAAGCGGACAGGCAAAAACTTCGCAGATATACGGCATTCCGCTAATCGATATTATGCCTCAATTAATGCCGGAGTGGGAAAAAAGATTGAAGAGGCTTATCGATGTTCTGGTATCTTTTGTAATATTATTAATAACTCTTCCTTTTACCTTAATTACTGCGGCTGCGATTAAATTAGACAGCGTCGGACCAGTATTTTTCACACAGGAAAGATGCGGTATTGACGGAAAGATATTTAAGATGATAAAATTCCGTTCGATGAGAAAAGATGCGGAGAAATTAACCGGACCGGTTTGGTCTCAGAAGGATTATCCGAGAATTACCAGAGTTGGAAGAATAATTCGTAAAGTAAGGATTGACGAGATCCCGCAGATGATAAATGTACTGAAGGGAGAGATGAGCATTGTCGGTCCAAGACCGGAGCGACCGTATTTTGTCGAGAAGCTTGCTACTGAAATTCCATATTATAAGCGGAGATTAAAAGTTCGTCCGGGCATAACCGGCTGGGCGCAGGTAAAGCATAAGTATGATGAATCCATTGAAGATGTTAAGGTGAAGCTGAGATACGATTTGTTCTACATCGAGAATATGTCGTTGAGAATGGATTTCAAGATTTTGTTCAGGACGGTGTTTATTGTGCTGCTGGGGAAAGGTCATTACGACTGATAAGTATAAATTAAAAATAGAAGAATTTGTTCGAGTATTCTAAAATATTTTAGTTACACAAAGTACCACAGAGGAAAAACTTTGTGGTCCTCTGTGCTTTCTTTGTGTAACTCTGTGTAATGAAAAATCAATATGAAAATAATTATATCAATTAACGATGTGCTGGGGGCTTTTGGCACTTTGCCCTTTGCACTATGTTCAGAAAAGGAGTTAAATGCCTGAAAAATCTTTAGTAATTATTCCGACTTACAACGAGATGGAAAACATCCAGTTGATTATTCCGGACCTTTTAGGCAGGTTCAAAAACAATCTTGACATCTTAATCGTTGACGATAATTCTCCTGACGGCACCGGTAATTTTGTGGAAGAGCTTGGCAAGACAAATGAAAGAGTAAAGCTGATTAAGAGAGAAAAGAAAAACGGCTTAGGTACAGCTTATGTTGCAGGCTTCAAATTCGCATTGCAGAATGATTACGACTTTATTTTTGAAATGGATGCCGATTATTCACATGATCCGAAAGAGTTAAAGAGTTTTTTGCGGGCAATAAAAAATTATGACCTGGTTTTGGGAAGCCGGTATGTTAAAGGAGTAAATGTAGTTAACTGGCCTATTCGCAGGTTGCTGCTTAGTTATTTTGCTAATATTTATACACGGATAGTAACCGGTATGCCGATTAAAGACGCAACCGGCGGCTTCAAATGTTTCAGAAGAAGAGTACTGGAATCTATCAACCTCGATAAAGTAAAATCCAACGGCTATGCTTTCCAGATTGAAATGACATACAAAGCATGGAAGCAGGGCTTTAAGATTGGTGAGATTCCCATTATCTTTATTGACAGAACAATGGGGCAGTCGAAGATGTCGAAAAAGATTGTCCGAGAGGCAGTGTTTATGGTTTGGAAGCTGAGATTGCGAAGCATATTTGGACTTCAGTAAGAGTGTAGTTGAATGAGACCTTTTTTATTTTCTTCTATTTTTTTAAATTGTTTATGAAGTAAAGCAAGGAGTTTTATTTGTCGGGAGTTGAAGAAATAAAAGCAGCAATTAAAGCACTGCCAAAAAAGATTATGCTAAATTAAGAAAATGGTTCTCAGAAAATGACTGGCAAAAATGGGACGAAGAAATTGAAGAAGATTCGAAATCCGGAAAGCTTGACTTTCTGATTATCGAAGCACTGGAAGAGAAAAAAAACGGCAGGCTTCGAGAATTATAAATGCATAGAACAAACCACCGATTTTGGAAATATTCTTACAGTCTGCCGGATGAAGTCCAAAATATAGTTAGAAAGAATTTTGAACTATTAAAAACTAATCCTTCTCAACAATCGTTGCATTTCAAGGAAGTAGGCAAATTCTGGTCTGTTCGCGTAGATATGAAAAATAGAGCAGTTGCTTTTAAAGACGGTGAAGATTTTATCTGGATTTGGATTGGAACTCACGATTAATATAAAGGATATTAGGAAAGTAATTGGACATATCCATCATAATAGTTAACTATAACGTTAAAGAGTTTCTTCAGAATCTTCTGCATTCAATTTCTAAATCTGCCGAAGGCTTAAGCTACGAAGTAATTGTCATTGATAATGCATCCGATGACGGCAGCATTGAGCTTCTTAAAGAAAAATTTTCTGAAATTCGGCTTATATCGAATAAAAAGAATCTTGGCTTCAGCAAGGCAAACAACCAGGGTTTAGCTGAAGCAAAAGGGAAATACATTCTACTTCTAAATCCGGATACACTGCTTCGCGAGGATACTCTTCATAAAATGATTGAGTTCTTTGAATCAACGCCGGAAGCCGGTATGGCAGGGTGTAAAATTCTAAATCCCGACGGAACTATTCAATTAGCCTGCAGACGAAGTTTCCCGGGACCGTGGACGTCATTTTGCAAAGTGACAGGATTAAGCACAATCTTTCCTAAAAGTAAAATTTTTGCGCGGTACAATCTTACATACCTCGATGAGAATCAAACTTACGAAGTTGACGCAATATCCGGCTCTTTCATGATGCTGAAGAGAGATGTCTTTGAAAAAATCGGCGGGCTGGACGAACAATTTTTTATGTACGGCGAAGACCTTGATTTATGCTATCGCGTACAAAAAGGCGGTTACAAAGTTTATTACGTTCACAACACGCAGATAATCCATTACAAAGGTGAGAGCACCAGGCGAAGCAGCTTTGACGAGACGAAGATTTTTTACGACGCGATGAATCTCTTCGTCAAGAAGCATCTTTCAAGTTCTTTCTTAGTTGAAATTATTCTTCGGCTGGCAATTACTTTCAGAAAATCATTTGCATTTCTCGGAAGGCTCAGGCTGGTGCTGCTTTCAATATTGTTGGATTTTATTTCTTTTGATTTGTCACTGTTGATTGCAAATAAAGTTTATGCTCACTTCGGTCATTGGCAAGGCTTTCCTTCATTCAGCTACCCGGTAATTTTTACAGCACCTGCCTTGCTGCATATTGTTGTTGCTTCTTTTTCCGGTGTCTACAAAAAGGATACTCTTCCAATCCTAAAAAATTTTCTTGCATACTTTGTCAGCTTCATACTACTATCAGCCTCAAC
>JAJYIL010000210.1 GCA_021790055.1 Bacteroidota bacterium | reverse complement strand
ATTTATCCAAATTAGAACGCATTTCAAATTAAGGCAAGAGGTAATGTGCGATAAAAATTAAAGATGAGAGTATGAAAAATAAATGTTTAGAATGTAATGTGAAAAATTTTTTTACATAGTTGAGTTTCAGAATATGAAAAGTTGTTTAAGTTAACATGACTAAAAATTTCTGAAAAAATATTAAAGATTTCATAAAATAGAGTTGAATAATCTTGACAAGCTTTACTTTTGTCTTTATTTTTGATTTCCTTGTTCAGAAAGATTATTCCGCGATAGCTCAATGGTGGAGCATTCGGCTGTTAACCGAAGGGTTGCAGGTTCGAGCCCTGCTCGCGGAGCCAACAAGAAACCCTGAAGTAAAGCCGTCAGGGTTTTGTGGTTTTAAAATGAAATATTATTTATACATCTTAAAATCAAAATCAGCAGATAAATATTATACGGGCTCATCTATAAATCCACCGGTAAGATTAGAAAGTCATAACACCGTAGAAAAGGGATTTACATCGCGTTATCGTCTGTGGGAGATAGCCAACACAAAAGAATATCAAAGTAAAGCATTAGCGCAAGCAGCAGAGAGAAAAGTAAAGAGTTTGAAAAGTAAAATAGTAATTCCGGTTACGGGCTAATTAGAAAAGAAGATGAAGCCGAGCAGAGGGTTTTCACAGGGTTTTCAGAACGATTTAAGAAGGTAATTAGATTAGGAGAAGAAAAGAATATAAGACGGTAAAGATATTTATATTTTTGCCACACCCTGCACCCGGGATTTTATTTTCTGAAATAGCTAAAAGCTCATTATATTTTATTCTTCGAGCCTGGACAAACAAGTTTAGTAATTAACCTGCAGTTAAAAAGAGGTAGCGGATATTCTTTACAAATGCAGAAATAATTATCCCACAAAATTCATAAGGCACTTGAAATTATGAAATAAATATTTTAATTTACTTAAAGGATTTCGAAAAGCATTAAGTGCATCATATCAAAGGAAACTTGTAACTAACTGGGCGTAGCTATATTTTTTCAATATAGAAAGATTGTAAGATATGAATGACAAAAAATTGATAAGAAAAAGAGTAACACTCAAAGATGTAGCAAATGCACTTTCGGTTACCCCTGCAACAGTTTCAAAAGCATTAAGGGACAGTAGTGATATCTCATTTGAAACAAAAGAAAAGGTTAAGAAAATAAGCCAGGAACTTGGTTTCAGACCAAATATATTAGCAAGATCATTAATTAATAGCAGAAGCAAGATATTGGGAGTAATTGTTCCTGACTTACGAATCTCCTTTTTCTCCGAGGCAGTTAGAGGAATGTATGAAGAGGCAAGCAAAAAGGGCTATGAATGCTTATTATTGGTTCATGATGAAAATGCCAATAAGGAAAGAAAGAAATTAGAATTCCTATCAGATATTCATGCAGATGGCATTTTGCTTAATGCAGCAGGAGGAGAAGGCAATCGCGATTTATATAAGAAGATCTACGAAGAAGGAGTTAAAATTGTCTGCTGGGACAGGGATTTAAACGGCGATTCGGAATTTAAATCCGTAAAAATTGATGATGTTGAAGCGTCATACAAGCTGACTACGAAGATCATAAAAGAAGGAAGAAAGAATATTTTATTCTTAGGTCCGAATACGGGATTACGTCTTCTTCACGACAGATTTACCGGGTACAAGAAAGCCTTAGAAAAAAACAAGATAGGGTTTAAGCCGGAATTAGTTGTACAATCTTTTAGAAGTGTAGAAGACAGCTACAAGAAAATGAAGTCTGTTCTAGACAAAGGGTTAAAGATTGATGGCGTTGTTAGTATAGGCGGTTTAGTGACTTACGGTGCCGGGAAGGCTATCCTGGAAAAAAATCTATCCATTCCTAAAGATGTCATAATCGGCGAGTTTGGAGATAATGATATTGTGTACCGGCTTGGAGTCCCTTTTTATACAGTGTTTCAAAATCCGTACGAGATTGGGAAGGCATCTACAGATTTGCTTATAAAAATGGTTGAATCGAAAAAGCCGGAAAATGAATTTCACAATATAGTGATTGATTCTAAAGTAGTAGAGCGGACACAGGTAAGGATCAAATGAGATATTCATTTATCGAATCACTTAAAGGTTTGCGAAACTGATTAAGTAATTTTAAAAGAAAAAGAAAGAATCATGCAAAAGAAACAATTAGCTTATTTGGAAGATATGTGGGACCACGAGTATGTTAAGAAGCTTGATGAACCCGAAAAGCTGCGGTACCGTTCCAACTTGCTCGGCTCGGATTTACGAATAACAAATTTCGGCGGTGGAAATACTTCATCCAAGATAATGATGAATGACCCGCTGGAAGACAAGCAGGTTGAAGTTTTATGGGTAAAGGGGAGCGGTATAGACCTTGGAACAATTACCAGGAAAGGCTTTGCAACTCTATACATGGATAAATTACTTTCATTACGGAAAATATATAGAGGCGAAAAGTATGAAGATGAAATGCCCGGGCTTTACCCGTTGTGTACGTTTGGACTAAACACTGCATCGGCTTCGATAGAAACTCAGCTTCATGGATTTATAACTTACAAGAATATCGACCACATGCATCCCGACTGGGCTATAGCAATAGCTGACTCGGCAAACGGTCGGCAGTTGTTGGAAGAATTTAATAATGAGTTCGGGTATCACCTTATCTGGCTGCCTTGGAGGCGTCCAGGCTATCAACATGGTTTGATGCTTAAAGAAGCCTTTGACAACTCTCCTAAAGCAGAGGGAATTGTTTTGGCTCAGCACGGATTAATTAATTGGGCAGACGGACATTATGAATGTTATCGCCGGACACTGGATATTATAGACTGTATGGGGCAGTTTGTAAATTCGAGAATTAAGAAAAACGAAAATAAATTATTTGGAGGACAAAAATATTATTCTTATGAAGACAGAAGGGAAATAGCCGGACGGATAATGCCGGTGCTACGAGGAATTATCGGGGCTGAAAAGCAGGTAATCGGCAGCTACTTTGACACGCCCGAAGTTCTAAGGTTTGTAAATAGTAATGAAGGAGAAAAGATGGCGTCGAGGGGGACGAGTACACCGGATCATTTTATAAGAACTAAAGTCAAGCCGATGTTTGTAAACTGGGATCCGCAGAACGATAACGCTAACGAGATTAACAAACAAATATTAGAAGCCTTCCCGAAATACAGAAAAGATTATGTAGATTATTACGAAAGTAATAAAGAACCGGATTCTCCCGCAATCAGAGGCTCTAATCCTACTGTAGTTCTTATTCCGGGAATAGGAATGTTTAGCTTTGGAAAGAATAAAAGGGAATCGAGAATAGCTGGTGAATTTTATATTAATGCAATCAGTGTTATGGAAGGGACAACTTCAATGGAAACAGGGGTAACGGATAAGGATGTTGAACCGGAAATGGTATATAAGAATTATGTTTCATTAACTCCGAAGGAGGCTTTTAAGATTGAGTACTGGTCTTTGGAAGAAGCAAAATTACAGCGCTTACCTAAAGAGAAAGAATTTTCGAGGAAGATTGCTGTCATCGTTGGAAGCGGAGATGTTATTAGTCGTGATTTTTGTTTAAGGCTTGCCAATGAGGGGGCAATTATAGTAGCAGCGGGTACTGATATAAGTTATGCAAATGAAACAGCTTCTTTAGCGACTTCAAAGTATGGGAGTGAAGCGGCTGCTGCAGTTCAAATTGATGTTAAGGACAAACAGTCTATAATTGATGCTTTTAATAAAATAGTTTTGGAATTCGGCGGGGTCGATATATTAATTTATACCGGGGAATTTGAGCATGTCGCAGAGATTGAAAAGTTTCATCTTGAAAACAATAAATACATTCTGATCGAAGAATTTTTTAATATTATAAAAAGGCAAAATACAGGCGGTGCAGTTTTATTAGCGAGCCGCGGGGGTGCCACTGAAAGCGCTCCGGATCAAAGATTTGAATTGAATAATTTTATTAAGAAGCTTTCACGTCAATATTCTCCCCGGGTAAGATTAAACTGCGTTAGCCATTCTTTATCTGAAAGAGATAAGAATAAGGACATAGGTAAAGGAATGAATTCGATAGTTGAAGCCGGATGTTTTTTAATTTCTGAAAAGGCATGTGTAATTACCGGACAAACATTAATATTATGATCGAAAAGAAATTTATCGGCTTTGATATCGGTGCCGAAAGCGGGCGCTGTGTAGTAGGTATATTAAACGGGGATAAGATATCGTTAAACGAAGTACATAGATTTGAGACACACAGCATAAAATATGAGAACAAATTACTGTGGGATATTCATGCAATCTATGAAGAGATAATAAAAGGATTAATAAATGCACGAAAGAATTTCGGCGACGAGTTTGAAAGCATAGGTATTGATACTTGGGGAGTCGATTATGTCTTAGTTGATTCGTGCGGAAAGATAACCGGACTACCTTATCATTACCGGGATAGCAGAACAGACGGGATGATTGAGCAAGCCTTCAATATTCTTTCTAAAGAGAAGATTTACAGTAAGGCAGGAATACAATTTGCACAGTTTAATACGCTGTTCCAGCTATTATCTGAAAAGCCTGATTTGCTAAGAGCTGCGGATAAGATGCTGCTGATCCCGGACTTACTAAACTTCTTATTGACAGGTATTGGCAAGGCTGAACTTACAATAGCATCGACTACAAGCCTGGTTGACCCGGTAAGCAGAAATTGGTCCAAGTACTTAATAGACAAATTTGAATTACCTGAAAAAATATTTCCAGGGATGGTAGAGCCCGGTACGGTTTTAGGAACTCTTTTAAATTCTGTTGCAGTGGAAACAGGCTTAAATAAGAATATCCCTGTCATAGCATGTACGGGTCATGATACCGCATCGGCGGTCGTCTCAATTCCCGCTTACAAAAATAGTCATTCAAAACAGGAGGTAGACTGGGCTTTCTTAAGCTCAGGTACATGGTCGTTAGTTGGTATTGAATTAAAGCAGCCTGTATTTACCTACGAAGCAATGGAAAAGAATTTTACAAACGAAGTCGGATACGGGAACACGATTCGTTTCCTTAAAAATATAATCGGTTTATGGCCAGTTCAGGAATGCAAAAGATACTGGAAAGAAGACTCGAAAGATTACAGCTACCCGGAATTAGCCTCAAAGGCAGAGCAGAACGGATATGCAAAAGCATGGGTTGATTTAAATGATCCGCGGTTTCTTAAGCCGGAAGATATGCCTAAAAAGATAACCAGCTATTTAAAAGAGACCGGACAGGAATACAGATCCGAGCCCGGATTCATAATAAGAGTAATTCTTGAGAGTCTTGCCTTCAGCTATAAGGAGGCTATAAATGAAATCGAATCAATAACAAGTAATAAGATAAAAAAGCTGCATGCAGTAGGCGGCGGTATTAAAAACGAGCTTCTAACACAATTGACTGCTAATGCAACCGGTGTGGATGTAATTGCGGGACCGGTCGAAGGTGCAATAATAGGGAACATTGGAGTACAGGCAATTGCTTCAAAGGCAATAAAAGATGTGAATGAATGGAGACAAACAGTTTCCAGTTCATTTGAATTAAAACTATATAATCCCAAAGACACGGCATATTTTTCTGAAAATGAATTGAAGTATAAAAGCGTGTTAAGAACTTAGTCTTTCATTGAAATGCTTATTATTAAATGGGGCAATCAAAAATCATAAACCGTTAATCCTTGTACTGAGATAAAAAGATTTTGCTTTGCAGCTTTCCGGGTTATGAATTAAAACGCTTTAAAAAAGAATTGTTAGAAAAATATTTTTTGCTTGACATTTAAATAAATAAATTTTAGTTTCCTTAAGGCTTTTCGAAAAGGATTAAGTCATCTACGGTTAATATTAACATTAATAATTATTTATTCAAAAGAAGAGAAAACAATGACAGAAAAGCAAATGGAGTATGGTTTAAACGCTCT
>JAJYIL010000209.1 GCA_021790055.1 Bacteroidota bacterium | reverse complement strand
GCTATGTTACATTAAGAGTTTATGATATGCTTGGGAGGGTTGTTGAAACATTAGTAGATGAGGTAAAGCCGGCAGGAAACTATGAAGTAAAGTTCCCCTCAGTAAATCAGCAGTTGGCAAGCGGAGTTTATTTGTACAGGCTGAATGTTAACGGACATTCATTTACTAAGAAGCTTTTGCTGTTGAAATAGATAAATACTGTCGTTAATTACTACTGATAAACTTAATCACGATTCATTCGGCATGCCGGCTTGTTTGTTGATTAAATAATTTTGTATTTTTAAGTAAGCCTTAAATGAATATGCCGGAATTTAAGCTTTCAATCGGTCTATGAGTATCGCATAGCGACCGTCCTTATAGCGGCAACTATGTAAAATGCGGGCGGTTAATTTTTAACGGCATACGATTTAATTTTTTTTCGAATTGAGTAAAAGCAACGAATCGATAAATAAATTTTTTTACGGTATTGAAGACAGTTTCCTTTGGTCGTTAAAGAAAAAAGATGAAGGGGAAGTTGTTTTCTATTCCGACAACATTCAAAAAATTACCGGGTATACTGCCGATGAGATAAAGCATTTTCCCGGTAGATGCAGCGCTATTATTTTCGAAGAAGACCAGCAAAGAATTAAGAAATTATTTAACGACTTTGCATACGACCCCGCAGCAAACTACGTAAGACTTATTTATCGAATCACCAGGAAAGATAAATCTATTGCTTGGATTGGAGAAAGTATTTCCGTTACAAGAAACAAATCAGACAAGCCCTTGGAGTTTAAAGGTATTGTTTCCGACATATCAGCTTTAATGGAAGAAAAGAGCACCCTTACAAAATCCCTTGAAAATTTTAAGCAGCTTAACGCATCGAAAGACAAATTTATATCGATGCTTTCACATGATCTTAGGGCGCCGTTTACAAGCATACTCGGATTTTCTGAAATCCTCATAAATGAGCCCAACCTGTCTCATGAAGAGCGTCTTGAATATCTTAACTACATAAACGATTCTTCCCAGCACCAGCTTCAACTAGTTAATTATCTACTTGATTGGTCGCGTCTTCAAACAGGAAGAATAAAGATTGAGCCGCAGCGGCTTCATGTGCAAAGTATAATCTTTAACTGCATTTCATCCTTAACCGGCAATGCCATCAGAAAAAAGCTGGAGATAAAGGTACACGCTAAAGAGTCGCTTTATGTTCAAGCCGATGAAAGGCTGCTTACTCAGGTTATTACAAACCTATTAAGCAATGCAATAAAATTTTCTCCTGAAGGAAACGTAATTGAAGTCTCGGCTGATTCGTTTAACGATAAGTTTGTTGAATTCATTGTCAAGGACGAGGGTCTCGGCATTTCAGAAGCTAACAAGGCAAAGCTATTCAGAATTGAAAAAATGTTTACAACCGAAGGTACAAAAGGAGAAAAGGGAACAGGACTTGGACTTTCGCTTGTCAAAGAAATTATTGAGAAGCATGATGGTGATATTTGGTTTTACTCCGAACAGAATAACGGTAGCGAGTTCCATTTTACAATTCCTTCTTCTCCTAATACCATTCTGCTTGTAGAGAATAACTTCGGGGAAAAGGAAAAATTTGAGAATATTATTAAAGAGAATTTCCCCGTCTATAAAGTAGTCGGAGTAAGAAACGGTTACGATGCAATCAATCACTTTTTAGCCCAGCTTCCATCGCTTATAATTTCAGATTATGATCTTCCTTTGATGAACGGAGTTCAGTTTGTGGAGATGATTAGAAAAGAAGATAAAGGTACACGAATACCTATCATAGTCATAGTGCCCGCAGCTACTGAAGATGTAAAGCGTGAGTTTCAATTTTTTGGCGTAGATTCAATCCTGCAAAAGCCGATCGATGATAATATTTTCAATGAAAAAATTCAGGCAGTACTTGATTATTATTAATCGCTGTTCCGACAGTTAGCGCATAGAGTGCTTAACGAAATGCGCTTTGCCCTATACCCCTTTCATAATTTATTTAAGCAGTGTTATATTTGCTGGAAAAATTAGGAGTACATTTTGAACATTGCAGTTGTAGGTACCGGCTACGTCGGCTTAGTTACAGGAACTTGTTTTGCAGAAACAGGCAACTTTGTAATTTGCGTTGATGTTGATAAAGTTAAAATAGATAAGCTAAAGAGCGGCATCATTCCCATTTACGAGCCAGGTCTTGAAATTTTAGTTGAAAGAAATGTAAAGAACGAAAGACTTTCTTTTACTACTGATTTGCACGAGGCTGTTAGAAAATCCGAAATAATTTTTCTCTGCCTGCCAACTCCTCAGGACGGCAACGGCAGCGCCGATTTAAAATACATTCTCGGCGTTGCTGATGATCTTGGAAAATTCTTTAAAGTTGAACCCGGAATCGGCTATAAAATTATCATTGATAAAAGTACGGTACCGGTAGGAACAAGCGACAAAATTCGTGCAGGTATAAAGAAGCATGCGCCCGATTTTGAATTTGACGTTGCCTCAAACCCGGAATTCTTGCGTGAAGGTATGGCGGTAAACGACTTCATGAAGCCGGAAAGAGTTATTATCGGAACTAGCAGCGAAATAACCAAGTCAATGCTTGCCCAATTGTATGAGCCTTTCGTACGCTCAGGCAACCCGGTTTATTTTATGGATGAACGATCTGCCGAGATGACAAAATATGCCGCAAACTCGTTCCTCGCAGCAAAAATCTCTTTTATGAATGAGATAGCAAACCTGTGTGAGCTTACAGGCGCAGAGGTAGACAAAGTCCGTATCGGCATTGGTTCGGATTCGAGGATAGGCAAAAGATTTTTATTTCCCGGCATCGGTTACGGCGGCTCTTGCTTTCCGAAGGATGTTGCGGCTCTTGCTAATACTGCAAATGAAAATGATTATGATTTCAAAATTTTGAAATCGGTAATGCAAGTGAACGACTACCAGGTCGAGCGCTTCTTTAAAAAGATTTCCGATCATTATAAAGGCAGATTAAAAGAAAAGCGGTTTGCTTTGTGGGGTCTTGCCTTTAAGCCCAATACGGATGATGTCCGCGAGGCTCCTTCAATAAAACTGGTTAATAAGCTGGTAGGTGCCGGTGCAATCATTTCTGCTTACGACCCGGAAGCAATGGAGACGACCAGGACTGTCATCGGGGACAAAATTAATTATGCGGCACAACAATACCAGGCTCTTGAAAATGCAGATGCTCTTATCATCGTTACTGAATGGAACGAGTTCAGAACGCCTGACTTCGGCAAAATAAAATCTCTTCTTAATGAACCGGTAATATTCGATGGACGGAACCTTTATGACCTTGAAAAGATGAAAGAGAACAGCTTTATTTATTTCTCTGTTGGAAGAGTTCCGGTAAAGTAAATTAGAAATTTTATTGTTTAGATTAAGATATTATGAATCAGGGAATTTCTTCTCAAAATATTGCGCCAGGTAAAGCTTGGTTTGCTCTTTATACCAAACCGCGGAATGAATTCAAGGCTGCAGAGCAAATAGGCGCATGCAATGTGGATTACTATCTTCCTACGATAACTAGATTAAAGCAGTGGAGCGACAGGAAAAAGAAAGTTACTGAGCCGCTGCTTCGCGGTTATATTTTTATCTTTGCCGATGAAAAAGAACGTGTATTTTCTCTTGAACAAGAGGCAATCGTCAGATGCATTTTTGACGGCGGCAGACCCGCGAAAATACCGCAGTGGCAGATCGACAACCTGAAGACTATGCTAAGCACAAGCTCGGATTTATACATTCATGAAGGATTGGTGCGCGGTGTAAAAGTATTGATTAAAGAAGGACCGTTTACCGGCGTCATCGGCACAGTGCAAGAAACCGAAAACGGCAAGACTATTGCTGTATCAATCGATCTTCTAAATCGATCAGTTATTGCCCATCTTCCAAAAGAAAGTCTTTTCGAAGTTATTAAATCATAAACGGCTCTTTTAGTTCCAAATGAAAATTGAGCATTGAAAATTTATAAAATCGGTTTTAATACTTTATGCTCAATGAACAATTTTCAACTGAATTTCCTGGAAGCTCATCTAGTTATTTTTATAAGGATGATAATTTGAATTTATTTTCTTAAGTTGATGCAGGTAAAATCAATCTGAATGAAGATGAGTCAACAAACAGAATTAAATACAATCGAAAAGGGAGGGAGGATAGATCATTTCCTTCTTGTTAGGAAATGTGAAATAAGGCTTACCAAAGCCGGCAAAGAATATTTATACCTCGAAGTTGGAGATAAAACTCAAACTATTAATGCGAACCTCTGGGATAACTTTAACAATATTTCAGGCAGTTTGGCTTCCGGCGATGTTGTAAAGATTTCAGGAAGTATGGATGACTTCCAGGGATCTCCTCAAATTAAGGTCACATCAATCCGGAAAGCAAAGCCTTCAGACAACATTTCACCCAAAGATTTTCTCCCTAAATCGAAACGAAATCCTGATGAGATGAAAAATGAATTCTTTACCCGGATGGAAAGGCTGACGAATCCTTTCCTTAAATCCTTAATGAAGCAAATTTTTAATGAAAAGAATTTTGAAAAGTTTTCAACATCTCCTGCTGGTAAATCATGGCATCATTCTTATATCCACGGACTACTTGAGCACACACTAGAGATAATTAGGATTTGCGATCTGATGTGCGATATCCATACGGAAATAAACCGTGATCTTCTTATCTGCGGTACCATGATGCATGACTTTGGAAAGACTGAAGAACTCAGCTCAGACAATACTTTTGACTATACAGATAAAGGAAAGCTGCTCGGCCATATAGTCATCTCCGCAATGATAGTAAACGAAGAAACGAAAAAGATAAACGGCTTTCCCGAAGATTTGAAGAACTGTCTTCTTCATTTGATACTAAGCCACCAGGGCAAGCTTGAATACGCATCGCCGGTAGTTCCAAAAACGCTCGAGGCGATTGCATTATACCAGGCGGATGAGCTCAGTGCAAAGGTAAATGCTTATAAGAACGCTTTAGCATCCGGTACGCTATCAGAAAACAAGTGGACAAAATTCATATCACTTGCAGCGACCGATCTTTACAACCACGGCATAAATCCGGAAACAGATAATTCAATCCTGCCTTCCGGTCAGGCAGGTTCTAAAACTTTATTCAATTAAAAATGGGTGCTGCTATGAAAATAAGTCAAAGGCTTTTTACCGCTCTATGGTTCACAATTTTATTCGCTTGCTTTTCAACAGTTCTCTACAGTCAAACCCTGGATGACCTGTTAAAGCAATGCGATAATTATCTGGATGTAGGTTTCAATAATCAAAAAGCGCTTGAAACTTTGCAGAAAGCCGACAAGCAATTTCCAAATAACTGGGAAGTCGATTGGCGATTTAGCAGGGTTTATGTTTACATTGCGGAAAGGATGCCCGATAATACCGGCGATCAAAAAGATGCCCAGCTTGCAGTTTACCAGAAGGCATATAATTATGCGGATAAGGCTGTAAAGCTTGCGCCTGATAAATCTATTACCTATTTAAGAAGGGCAATTGCAAACGGAAGGATTGCTTTATTCAAGGGCGTGTTTTCGGTAGCCGGAGTAGTTAATGCAGTTAAAGCCGATTGTGAAAAGGCTATTACCCTCGGCAACGGTGGTAATTATGTTCAGGCTCTGGCTTATTATGTTCTTGCAAGAACGAATGACAAGGTTAGCGAGAAGTGGGCTCCTGCAAGGGCTATACTTGGTCTCGGCTGGGCAAACCTTGACAGCGCAATTTCGGATTACAATACAGCAATCAATCTCTATCCCAACTTTAGAATGTTCTATCTTGATCTTGCCAAGGCTTATGTTAAAAAGGATGAATATTCAAAAGCAAAGGAGATGCTGTACAAGGCTATTTCAAGCCCGAAGAGAGATGAGAACGACGACAGCCAGCTGGCAAAAGCAAAAAGTCGAGCGCCTGCGCGACGAGGTCGGGATTC
>JAJYIL010000208.1 GCA_021790055.1 Bacteroidota bacterium | reverse complement strand
TATCATGCTCAATATGCTTGTGTGCATTTTCTATCATGATAATTGCGGCATCCACCATGGCGCCGATGGCGATTGCAATTCCGCCAAGCGACATGATGTTCGCATTTACTCCCTGCATCTTCATGACAATGAACGACATCAAGATTGCAGTCGGCAGTGTAAAGATTGCCACAAAGGCGCTTCGGAAGTGCATCAAGAATAAAATACATACGAGAGCAACGATTAATATTTCTTCTATCAGTTTGTCCTTAAGTGTATCGATTGCTCTATTAATTAAACCGGAGCGGTCATACACGGTTGTAATCTTTACATCCGGCGGAAGACCCTGCTTTAATTCTGCCAGTTTCTTTTTTACTGCCTTAATAGTTTTAAGCGCATTCTCTCCGTATCGCATAACTATAATACCGCCGACTGCTTCTCCTTTGCCGTCAAGCTCGGCTAAGCCGCGCCGCATCTCCGGACCGTAAGCTACATTTGCTATATCTTTTATATAGACCGGAGTGTCCGTCTTTTTATCAACCATTACCGGTATGTCTTCAACATCCTGCAAAGTTTTAATGTAGCCTAAACCGCGAATCATAAATTCGGATTCACCCATTTCGATTGTTTCTCCGCCTACGTCGTTGTTCGATTTCTTCAGTGCCATTTCAACGTCACTTAGCGGGATATTATATGCAAGAAGCTTTGCCGGGTCTACTGTTACTTGAAATTGTTTTACATAACCGCCTACGCTTGCAACTTCTGCAACACCGGGAACAGAGCTAAGCTGATATTTTAGATACCAGTCTTGTATTGTGCGAAGGTCCGCAAGCGAACGCTTGTTTGAAGTGAGAGCATATTCATAAACCCATCCTACACCGGTTGCATCCGGACCTAAAGTTGGAACTACTCCTTGCGGCAATTGTTTTGCAGCATAGTTAAGATATTCAAGTACGCGGCTGCGTGCCCAGTAAAGGTCTGTTCCGTCCTTGAAAATAACATACACAAGTGAATATCCGAAAAAGGAATAACCTCTTACTACTTTTGCGCCAGGAACAGAAACGAGCGCTGTTGTAAGCGGATAGGTAACCTGGTCTTCAACAATCTGAGGAGACTGTCCTTCATACTTTGTGTAGATTATTACCTGAACATCGCTTAAATCCGGTATTGCATCAACCGGCATTGTGTACAGAGAATAAATTCCCCAGCCCATCAGAAAGACGACGGCAAGGATTACAAGAAACCTGTTCTTGACTGAGTACTCTATAATTTTTTCTAACATCAAAAACTCCGGTGTAAATTATTCATTTCCATTTTATCCTCTGTGGAACTCTGTGCCTTCTTTGTGCAACTCTGTGTAACTTCTTAAAGGGAATAGTTACACAGAGAACCACAGAGGTATCACAGAGAGCCACAGAGAAATTTTTCAATCTATTTAATTTTAAATCCATGTTCCTTCAAGTTCTTTTCCGCCTGCTGGATTGTAACCTCTTGCAGATTCATACCGCATTTCGGGTCTACTCCGGGCTTATCTGAAAGAACATTAAAGTCCATCGGGCATTGATAAACCTTACCGTCTTTGTTATCGTCAATCGATTTAACATCAATAATTCCTTTGTACTCAACAGGTGTAGAATGTTTAGAATCAGACATGCTTTTATTGCTTCTCATATTCATACCTGCCATACTATCTTTACTGGAAGAAGATTTTTTGGACGAATTATTTTGTGCAGTTGTATCTTTACTGCCTGGTGAACTGCCAAGCTGCATAGTGTTTAATGCCGCATTCAGATTGCTTTCGGAATCAATTAGGAACTCGGATGAAGTTACAATCTTTTCGCCTCCGCTTAGTCCCTTAAGAACTTGCACGTAGCCGCCGTCGCCCCTTACGCCGAGCAAAACGTTGACGGGTTTAAAGTAACCATCGCCGAGAGCGATTATTGCTACGTCTCTTGTCCCTGTATGAATAATTGCCTGATTAGGAACTGCAACTGTTTCCAGCGTAAGTGGTGATTTAATTGTTGCATCTGCAAACATGCCCGGCTTAAACTCATAATTAGCTGAGTTGTGAATTTCAATTCTTACCTGAACTGTCTTGGATTCTGGATCAAGGTAAGGATAGATGTAAGTTATTCTTCCTTGAAATGTTTTTCCCGGAATGTAAGACAACTGCAAGTCGACTTTATCGCCCAGTCTTATCCACGGAAGTTCATACTGGTAAATTTGCGCAAGCCCCCACACATCGGAGAGATCGGCAATTTTATAAAGCGTCATGCCCGGCATTATACTCTGACCGTTAATTACCATCTTGTCGGTAACAATTCCGTTTGCCGGTGAATAGATTGTCATGGTCTTTTCCGGCGTTCCTCTTTTCTCAAGAGCTTGAATTTCTTTCTCTGAGATATCCCAGTAAAGGAGCCTGCGCTTTGCGCTTTCGACTAACTGCTCGGCGCCTTGTTTGCTGATTGCAGAACCGCCGGATATTTGCTTCTGATATTTTAAGGCTTGAAGATATTCTTCCTGCGTGCTGACCAAATCCGGACTGTAAATACTTAGCAGCGGCTGACCTTTTTTAACAAACTGCCCGGTGTAATCAACATAAAGCTTCTCTATGTACCCTTGAATCTTTGTGGAGATTGTATAAAGTTTTGTTTCATCGTAAGCAATGTTGGCTGTTGTCCTGATAGTGCGGGTTAATTTCATCTTCTTTACCGGCTCTGTGGTTACTCCGATGTTCTGCTGTGTTGCCGGATCGATATGAATTTGATCTGAGCCGACCTGGTCTTCGTAGACCGGCACATAGTCCATCCCCATCTCATCTTTCTTTGGAACGGGAGAAGTTTCCAGCGGATTCATCGGGGAGCGGTAATAAGCTATTTTTCTTTCTCCTCCGCTGGTTCCCTGATCCGCATATACGGGTACGTAATCCATTCCCATGTTATCCTTCATCGGTACTTTGGATGTTACTGTTGGATTCATCGGACTTCGGTAGTACAGAATTTTTCTTTCTCCCTGCTTGCTTGAAGACGCTGTTGAAGAATTGTTCCTAAATAACAGCCACCCGGCGCCTAGACCGATTAAAATTGAAACTATTCCTATTGCAATAAACTTTTTCATTTTTAATTTCCTTGTACTAAATTATCTTTTAATCTTGATATTTCGATTCCACAATCTAGGAACTATGTAGTATTGGAATAATGAAGTAAATGGAAGCGCTCCTAAATTCCACTACTCCAACATTCCAATACTCCATTATTCTTGTTCTCGTAATCGTTATTTTACTTTTTCTTCAATCTGTTTTATCGAAAGTCCTACAGCCTGCTCTAGCAGCGCCTGGCTTTGCATGTAATTCATCTGAGACATGTAATAATCCTGCTTTGCCTTCAATACCATTTTGTATGCATCAATAACCATTAGGAACTGCGTTCTGCCGGTCTGATAAGCTGAAAGAGTGGACTGCAGTGTCTGCTGCGCCTGCGGAATAACAGTGTTCTTGTAAAGGTCGATTAAATTTTTATCGCTTTCGATTTTAACAAGCGCATTCTGTACCTGGCTTGCAACCATGTTTTTTGATGCGTTGTACTGGTCTTGTGCAGTGCTTATGTTAATCTTGTTTTCTTCAACCTTGCCTGTAAATTTATCCTTGGACCAAAAGGCAATTGGAATATTTACACCCAACATCGTTGACCAAAAATCATTCGTTGTGCCGGTCATATTTTTATACATAAGCTGAACCATGATGTCCGGGTAATATTCAAGTTTTGAAGTTGCAAGTTCTGCTTCATTCATTTTGATATTGTACTTCATCGCTTTAAGCTCAGGTCGGTTTTCGTAAGCCAAAGTAGAAAGCTGACTAAAGTTCCAGCCGGGAATTGTATCTTCAATTGAAGAAATCTCCGGGAACGTTCCGTCCGCAGGACGGTTAAGAATTGTGTTTAGCATTGTCTCAACATTTCTTTTTTCTTTATCAAGATTAACGCCGTCATTGATAAGCGTTGATAATTCAGTCTGCGCTCTCAGCATATCTGCCTGGCTTCCGCTTCCTACCTGGTATTGCTTTGCCGTAATGTTTGTTAGCTGCTGAAGCAAAGCCTGGTTCTCTTTGTTGATATCGATTTTCTTCTGAACAAAATAAAGCTCGTAATAATCTGATTTCACTTCCCTGATTATTTCGCGCTGTAATTCTTTGTACTGTTCCGAATACATTGCAGCGTTATTTTCAGCGGACTTTCCCATATTGCTCAGCTTGCCGGGGAAAGGAAACATTTGCTGAATGTAATAATCG
The DNA here is from genome assembly GCA_021790055.1 of Bacteroidota bacterium. GTDB lineage: Bacteria > Bacteroidota > Ignavibacteria > Ignavibacteriales > Ignavibacteriaceae > FEN-1297. The sequence continues at coordinate 1,674 of JAJYIL010000208.1, read as the reverse complement.
GTTTCCATTCCATTCTTAATAGGATTTGGAAAGGACTGTATCGGAGTTTGATAGAATGAAACTCCAACCTGCGGAGAATCCCACGCAGTTACTTGTTTTACTTTTGTTTGTTCTGCTAAAGTCTGGCTATTTGCAGCCTTCAACTGCGGATTATTTCTAAGCGCTTCGGCAACCAGATCATTTATAGAAGGCTGCGGCTTTTCCTGCCCGAAACCTGTGCCGGAAAGAAATAACATAAAGATTAACAAAATCGTTTTTATCATTTAACGCCTCAATTCAGAAAATATTTATACATGAAAAAATTCCAGCAGACAAAATTTTATTTTATCAATACAGTTTTTACTGCAGCGCAGCTGGTAAAGCTGGAAAATTATTTTATAGAACCGGCAATTATAGTTGCAGCTTTGCCGGCTAATACTTAAGACTAGATCAGAAAAATTGAGTTGGTTAAATATAGAGGGCTTCCGCCAAACTTCGGCGGGGAAGTATCAATATAATTTGTAGTGGTTTTATTTGAGAAATATAAATTACCCGAAATATCTTTCGCCTCAACTACAGCAATGAATTGAACATGATTTATTTTTTCAGAAATATTTGGAATATAATTATCTTTTACCTTGGAATCTATAACCTTGACCGAGCAGCAATCCTGTGGTTGGATGTTTTCGCCGTTATTATTTATTGAGCTACTTTTCATACCGTTTCCATCCATCGAACCGTTATTCATTTCCATTTCGCAGCTATGGAAAGAATAGGCATCTGCCATGTTACAGTAATAGAGAGTGACCGGCAAGCTTGTTACAGAAACAAGAAAAACTAGTGTCAAGGATAATATGGAAATTTTCTTTATCAAAATTTATTTATTCTAATGCTATTTGCATTCCAATAATAATGCCACATAAAATTACAAACAACAATAATGAAAAATGATTTTACTCACAATAGTGATATGATGTAAGTCCCAAAAATGAGATTCAAATAAGAATTGAATAGTCTAAATTTTATTTATCGGCAATCAAACTGCTTTAATTGATCATGACAATTAGAAATCTTATTATGCAATGTAATTCTAAAAGTTAATCTTAGATAATAACTCACATTTCACAAACCTTTGAAATAATTGTGTAGTGGAAAAAGGGAGTGGACCAAATTACTCAATACTCCATAATTCCAATACTCAAAGAGTAATCTTTGCGTTAGATGACATAATAGTTTCTTAGTACGGTTTCTCAATTTTATTTTAGAGTTTCCATCGCTTCACCGCAAGCAGACTTTGCATCCGATAATAACAAATTTGAACATTTATGAATGCCCTATTCCAGCGCATCTTTACTTCTTGCAGCTCTCATTTTTATTTAATATTATTGACAAAGATAAATATTGTTTTAAGTTCTATATGATCTTTATACTTTCGGTAATTCGTATAAAAGGGCTGTCTAATCAAAACTCTCCAATATCCATTACTTGAAAACGTTCTGAAATCGTCTTCAAAACGTTCTGAAAACGTCTTAATACCATATCTCTTCCGCTCATCTACCTATATAATCAGCATTATCTATATTTGTATGTTAATATCACTATTCATAGATTTCGCCGAAAAATTTGATAAGATATTATGGCATCCTTATAGACTGAGATGTTTGAATTAAATAGATTGAATAAATTATTCCCCTG
>JAJYIL010000207.1 GCA_021790055.1 Bacteroidota bacterium | reverse complement strand
AAGAGAAAAAAGTTAGTGAAATTTTTTATTACTCTGCTTTAATCAAGGGTATTAAGAAAATTATTTTTCCCGAATTGAATGAAGAGCTTATTAAAAAAGTTACAAAGGACAAGGTTGCTTCCGAGGAAGAATTAAAGGAAAGTATTAAGAAGGATATTCAGAGCATTTACGATCAAAGAGCCGATGAAATTATTGAAAACAACCTAGTCGGATTGATTGTAAAGAATAATAACTTTAACCCGCCCGCTTCTTTCGTAAATTTGTATCTTGAAGAGATGCTGAAGACGGAAGAAGAAAATGCAAAGAAGCAGGGCTATAAAAAATTTGACAAGAATGAAGCTTCCAAGCAATTAAGAATCTTTGCCGAATATGAGGCTAAATGGTACTTTATTAAAGAGGCAATCATTAAAAAAGAAAATCTGGAAATAAACGATCAAGAAATAAATGAGCTTGCCGAAAAAGATGCGGTAAGTACCGGTATATCTGTTGAAAAGCTTATAAACTACTACAAGACTTCAAACGCAGGCAGCAAGCTGCTTAATAAGAAGCTTTTCGATTTTCTAAGAGAAAAAAACACAATCAACAAAGTAGAACCGGAAAATTATTCACAAAAAGAACCGGAGGAAACAAAATGAAAAACTACCCAGAAATTTACAACCAGTTAGTTCCTTACGTAATAGAGCAGACCGGACGCGGCGAAAGAGGCATGGACATTTATTCCCGGCTTCTTCGGGAAAGAATTATTTTTATCGGAACACCGATTGATGATCATATTGCAAGCTTAACAATCGCTCAATTGATTTTTCTTGAGGCAGAAGATTCCGACAAAGATATTAACCTTTACATTAACTCGCCCGGCGGAAGCGTATCTGCCGGACTTGCAATATACGATACGATGAAATATATAAAGCCGGATGTATCTACAATCTGCGTAGGTATGGCGGCAAGTATGGCGGCTATTCTTCTTGCAGGCGGCGCTGCCGGCAAACGCACTTCCCTGCCGAATTCCAGTATAATGATTCACCAGCCTTGGATCGGCGGATTGCAGGGGCAAACTACCGATATCGAAATCCATGCTAAGGAAATGCTTAAAACAAGGGATATCCTTTACAAAATTTTAGCCGACCACACCGGCAAAACTTTGGAACAAATTTATAAGGACTGCGACAGGGATTATTTCCTTTCTGCAGAAGAAGCTAAAGCTTATAACCTTATCGATAACATACTCGAAAAGAGAGTTACCGTTCCAAAGAAATGAACTAATACTTGCAAGCCCTTTTTTATGGAGTATTGGAATAATGGAGTATTGGAATCGAGCTGCAATTTCATAATTCCATTATTCCTTTTTCTCATGGGGAGTAAGCAAGGAGTTATTTAACTTCATAATAGAGAAATCTATCCATTTCATTTTATATATTGATGAAGCAAAATTTTATATGGCAAATTTATTTATGGATGATTTTATTTCTTATTATTCTTACACAGGGGGTCCTGTTCTGTCAGCCGAATTATAGCAATCACAAGCTTGATCAATATCTAAGCGAATACCAGGTAAACAAAAATGTCGCGTCAATCTCAGCCGGCGTACTTCATAAAGGAAAAATTATCTGGCTCGGAGCTAAAGGCTATGCGGATTTAAGTCATCACGTTCCGGCTACTCCGCAAACCGTTTACAGAATCGCTTCAATTTCGAAAATAATAACTGCTGTTGCCGTAATGCAGCTTTGGGAAAAGGGAAAATTAAATCTTGATGCGGATGCACGGAAATATATTCCATATTTCCCGCGGAAGAGATGGAAATTTACCGTAAGACAAATACTCCGGCACACTGCCGGTTTGCGAAGCTATAAGCCGGGCGAATTTAACAGTACTGTTTTTTATCCAACGACAAGGGACGCCGTAGATGTTATCAGCAGTGACTCGTTGGTTTATAAACCGGGTACAAATTTTATTTATACTACTCTTGGATATAATCTTCTTGCGGCAATAATTGAGTACGTTAGCGGTATGAAGTTTATCGAATACCTCAGAAAGAATATTTTCTATCCCGCAGGAATGACTTCTACCTATGCAGAATATCAAAAGGAAATAATTCCAAACAAAGCAAGTGGCTACGACAAAAATAAATTTAGGAAAATTCAAAATGCGCCGATGGCTGATTTGAGTATTAAGTTTGCAGGCGGTGGGCTTGTTTCCACTTCGGAAGATATTTTAAGGTTTGCTAATGCCCTTCTCGATGGAAAATTGATTAAGTATTCGACTCTGGATACTATGCTTGTTAAAACTAAGCTGCCTAACGGAAGGATGATTGAAAGCGGGCTTGGATTTGAAATTAAAAGAGACTCTCACGGCAATAAATTTTTTGGTCATTACGGTTTTGGTACCGGGTTTATCTCTCTTCTTGCAATTTACCCGGAAGACTCGTCTGCGGTAGTAGACTTAATCAATACGGACGATAGAAATCCCGGCAGTCCTGCACTGGATTTAGCTGCAATTGCCTTTGAAAGAGGTAATCCGTTTCCGAGAAAGCCATTGTCCGATGTAATGATGGAAATTACTTTGCAGAAAAACCTGGACTCAGCCATTGCCGAATGTCAATTGAATATCCAAGATTCTGTTAAATGGTTAGACTATTCCTCACGCGAATTCAATCTCTTCGGATACGATTTGCTTTCCATTAAAAGGAATTACGATGCGATAAGATGGTTCTATTATTTCTCACGTAAGTACCCGGATGATATTTCAGCCTACATCGGCTTAGGCGATTCTTATTACCACGACGGTAATAAAGGCAAAGCAATCCAGTTATACCACCGCGCGCTTGAATTAAACTCTTCCAACAAATATGCGCTTAAAATGATCAGGAAGATCGAGGCTGAATAAACATCTTTTTGATTTAGGTAACCTAACTTTTTTAAATTGACAAGTAACACAATATCAGCAATGATTATTTAATTTACATCGATTATATTGGCATATATTGAAATTGGAAAAATCAAACTCACACGTCTATAATTTCTTCCTTGAATTACTGGCGGGTAGTTATATTTTTGGGATAAAAATGAATTGAGAAAAAGTAATGCTTGGAATTAGATTCACGGATTACGTTCCCCAGTTGAAAATGAACGGAGGCTTTAAGAACCTGCTTAAAATATTTACGCAGCTTCTTACAATAACATCAGGTGATGTTTCTGAAGCTTTAAACTGGATGAACCAGCTTGATAAAAAGTACGGCTTGACAAATGACGGGTACGGCATGGGAGACTTTATTCAAGAGCTGAAAGACAAAAATTATATCGAAGATAATGATTCCGGGGCGGGCTTTATTTTAACCGCAAAGAGTGAGCAGTCGATAAGGCGTCAATCTCTTGAAGAAATTTTCGGCAAGCTGAAAAAGTCAACCCACGGAAATCACATGACTCCACATACCGGCTTTGGCGATGAGTCAACTTCAGATAGAAGAGAATATTATTTTGGCGACTCGCTTGATCAAATTGACGCTACCGATTCAATACGCAACGCGCAAATAAATCATGGGATTGAAGACTTCCAGCTTACGGAAGACGACCTTGAAGTAGAGGAACGGGATTTTAAAGCATTAACATCAACCGTCCTGATGATTGACATTTCGCACTCGATGATTCTTTACGGCGAGGATAGAATTACTCCGGCAAAAAAAGTTGCCATGGCTTTGTCGGAATTAATTACCACAAAATATCCTAAAGATACTTTGGACATATTAGTATTCGGCAATGATGCCTGGCCCATTGAAATAAAAGATCTCCCGTACCTACAGGTTGGTCCTTACCACACTAATACGGTTGCAGGACTGCAGCTTGCATTGGATATTCTCAGAAGAAGAAAGACCAGCAACAAGCAAGTTTTTATGGTAACCGACGGCAAGCCTACCTGCCTTAAAGAAGGCGCCAAATATTATAAGAACAGCTTCGGGCTCGATAGAAAAATTGTTAACAAAACTCTTGACCAGGCTGCAAAATGCCGGAAGCTGAATATTCCGATTACTACATTTATGATTGCTCGCGACCCTTACCTTCAGCAATTCGTTCGCGAGTTTACAAAAATCAACAACGGGCGCGCCTTTTACAGCAGCCTTAGCGGATTAGGCGATTACATCTTTGAAGACTATATCCGCAACAGAAGAAAAAGGGTGCGCTAAATAATTAGAATTTTTTGGAGAACCATACAACAATGAAATTAACCTCGATATCCACACTTGGCGAATTAAAAAGAAGCGGCTATAAATCCTTAAGCATAAAAGATGAGTTAAGAAAAAATCTTATTCACACCTTAAAGAACAGTCATAATCCGTTTGAGGGAATTTTAGGCTATGAGGATACTGTTATCCCGGATATTCAAACAGCCATTCTATCACGGCATAACATTATTTTACTGGGGTTAAGAGGACAGGCAAAGACAAAGATTGCCAGAATGCTTATAAATCTGCTTGATGAGTTTGTTCCGGCAGTTGCCGGTTCAGAGCTTAATGATGATCCGTTCTTGCCGCTTTCCCGGGTTGCTAAAGATCTGATTGCCGAGCAAGGCGATGATACAGGGATAGTCTGGATTCACCGTTCCGAAAGATACGCCGAAAAGCTTGCAACGCCAGATGTGTCTGTAGCCGATTTGATTGGCGATGTTGACCCCATTAAAGCCGCAACTCTTAAATTGCCATACTCCGATGAAAGGGTAATCCACTTCGGTTTAATTCCCCGGTCGCATAGATCTATTTTTGTTATTAACGAGCTTCCTGATTTGCAGGCAAGAATTCAAGTTGCGCTCTTTAATATTCTTCAAGAAAATGATATCCAGATCCGCGGCTTTAAGATTAGGCTGCTTCTTGATATTCAATTTATCTTTACTGCTAACCCGGAAGACTATACAAATAGAGGCTCTATAGTTACGCCTCTAAAGGATAGAATTGGCAGCCAAATACTTACACATTATCCGAAGACTGTTGAAATATCCCGTGAAATTACACTGCAGGAATCCGATCTTACCAAAGAGCAATGCAATTCAATCAAGCGCAGTGAGCTTCTTGAAAATTTAATTGAGCAAGTTGCGATTGAAGCAAGACAAAGCGAATATATCGATGCCAAGAGCGGGGTCTCTGCCCGTTTAACAATTTCAGCATATGAAAATTTAATTAGTACAGCTGAACGACGGATGATATTGAATAATGAAAAGGAAGCTCATCTTAGAATTGCCGATATTTACGGCATTATTCCCTCAATTACCGGCAAGATAGAATTAGTTTATGAAGGAGAACAAGAAGGTCCCTCAAAGGTTGCGTTTATCCTTATCGGGAAAGCAATTAAATCGCTTTTTCTGAATTATTTCCCTTCGCCTGAAAGATCAAAAAAGAACCATGAAAATAACCATTACCAGGCTATAATAAATTGGTTCAGTAAAGGAAATGTCATAGATATTCTTTCGAGTGTTTCAGAGAAGGAGTTCGAGGAGACTCTAAGATCAATACCGGGATTAAAGGAAGTCGTTAAGAAGTTTCAACCGAAAGCAGATGAAAGGAATCAACTGCTAATGATGGAATTCGTACTCCATGGATTAGCCGAATATTCAATGCTGAGCAAGTTTAAGCTCGAAAATGGAGTGCAGTTCAAAGATATGCTTAGCTCAATGTTTACGCTGAATAACGAAGAAGACGACCAAAATGTTACCGGTACAGATGACTTCTACAGGTAATATTATTTTTTATTGAGCTTTAGAACTATCTGTTTGTTCTCCCGTTCCTTGATGTATTTATCGAAGGAAGCGGATGATTTAAAAATATCCATAAGGGCAGAGCTTTTTTCTCCGGCAGTTTGTTGAGAAGCGCTTTGTGATTTACTTTTCTGAAGAAATTTTCCAAAGGCACTTTTATCGCCTTTCTCATGCGAGATTAATTTTGGAACAGCAGTTCCGCTGGATGATTCCGAAT
>JAJYIL010000206.1 GCA_021790055.1 Bacteroidota bacterium | reverse complement strand
TCGGCAAACAAAATTTTTACAGGAAAAGAGACTATGCAGTTGTTCCGATAAATGGTGATACTTCGACAACCGGTCCGGAAAAAGAAAAGGTTGTTACACAGGCAATGCGACAGAAAGCTTATGACGATTACGCCACGACAGATGATCACTTAATGCATATTACAGGGATGGCAAAAGATCAAGCTGGAACAATATTCTATTATACTAAAAATTCTTGGGGAACTAAGGATAAAAAATACGGCGGCTACTGGTATATGTCCGAGCCGTTTGTAAGGTTGAGAACAATTGCAATACTCGTTAACAAAGATGCAATACCGAAGGATATAAGAGAGAAGCTCGGGATTTAGATCTGGGGTATAAAGGTTTAATGTGAAAGACACCCGATGTCTTAGAGACATCGGGTGTTATATTTTCAAGCCGTTAAATTATTTAAAGAACCGGTTAATTTTGTAAACATTCGTTTTTTATTAATCTGCGCTTTCACTTAGTTTGACCGGCATTTTGCTAAATGCCCTGCTTACGGGAATAATATTTTGTTGAAAAATAAAGTCTGCGACTATCCACACCGACCCTGCTACAGCAAGAGTCTCGGCATTGCTGTCCCAGCCGATTAATCCATGCGGATTGCTAAAGCAAAGCGGGAACCAAACTAATAAACTAAAGCCGAGAAACATTATTGTAAGTAGTCTTGATGCTAATAGAGCTAAACGCCCGGAAAGTATTGCGTACGCTGCAACGGCAAATGCTATTGTTGTAGCTACCGCCCAGAACATTTGACCGGGAGGAATCCACTTCGGAACTAAGCCAGCAGTATATGAAAGATAAAATAACTGATAGAGCGAATATGAAATAACACATATCCCGAAGCATTTGTATGCGGCACTATATATCTTTGACGCTGTTTCCGGTTTGTTTTGAAGAGTGGATGCAAATACAAATACCGATCCTATTGCAATAGAATATTCTTCAAAAAAGTTCCCCCAGGTAAAATATACTAAAGGATTTTTTAAGATAGGAGGAACAAGGTAAAGTGTAAATATAAAATAGAAGGAGAAAAGTACTACTGATCCAAGCTTCGCTGTTTTATCCCATTGTATTGCTAAGCCTCCGATAAGTTCCGCGGCACCGGCAAAGTATATCAGTATTGCGGGATGAGTAAAGTTTCCTAGTGAGTCAATCTGATGCCAGAGCAATGTTATTATGCCGTAAGCAATAGCTGCCAGCCCGTACATATTACGCCCGAAATTTTGTTTCATGATTTATCCTCCGGTTCGAAATAAATTCTTCTACTAAATTAGTTATTCTTTATTCATTACACCGATCAACTCTTCTGATTTATTGACACCTGGTCTATTGACTTACTTACCGGTGTAATTCTACGCAAGGAAAGAAAGTCGGCAACTATCCAGGCTGATCCGGCAATTGAAAAATTCTCAGCATTGCCCGCCCAATTAATTAGCTGATGCGGATCGGAAAAAGGCGCCGGGATCCAAATCAGCAGACCAAAAAGGATTATCATTACAGTAAGCAATTGAGAGGCTAATAGAGCTGAGTGTCCGAAAGTATGGCAAGGGCTGCAACTGCAAAAGCGACTGTTGTGGTTATTGCCCAGAACATCTGATCAGGAGGAATCCACTTCGGGACAAAGCTTGCCGTTCCCGAAAGATAAAAAAGCTGTTCGAGCATAAATGAAACAACACAAATCCCAAAAGATATATATCCAAGCTTTGCTATTTTTTTATCCCGTTCCAAATAGTTTATGCCGGGCATTGCATAGGCTATTAACGCACCTGATACGAGAGAAATTTGCTCGAAGAAATTTCCCCAGCGATCATATACCAAAGGAGCTTTAATGATAAGCGGAACCCAAAGCAGCGAAAATACGAGGTAAACTGTTCCAAGCGTTAAAGCTCCGAAGCGTGCCGTCTTTAGATTTTGGATTGCAATGCCTCCGATAAGTTCAATAACTGCGAAAATATAAGCGAGAACCTCAGCGTATGGAACATTTCCAATTACACGTATTTGATGCCAATTGTTGAAGCTGTGCCAGATTAAGGTTATTAAGCCGAAAGCAATAGCCCCCAAACCGTAAATATGTCTTCCGAGAACAAGTTTCATAAAATATTTTCTTTTTATAATCCTTACTTTCAACCTTTAAATATGAAATGACAATGCAATAGCTTTAGAATGTTTCATCTGAATTCGATAAGATTATTCAAGAGCTACTTCAGCTTTTATTTTATGGTTTTTCAAAGCATTATCACCGGAAAAGTATTGCAGCTTCCTAAGCAGAATCTTTCTCGTTCCTTTTTTCCCTCTATCAAGATTAGGCATATTCTTAATAAATCGAATATCGTTGTTAAGCTCGTCAAGCATCTTTATTCTAACAGCCGGGAGTTTGCTGTAATCAGGGAATCGCTGAATAAAATCATAAAAGAGTAAAAACGGTAAAGGATAATTGTCCAAATACCTTCTCCAGGCGGTAACAGTTTTTGGAAGCAGAACTTTTTTAATCGTTCTGTTGAAGTTCAATTCGTCGGTCATTTGCCGGACAAAGCGGATATCTTTAGCAATTATCTCTCTCATAATTTCTTCTCTTTCTTTGGGAAGCGAGCCGTCGAGTTCTCTATAAAGACTATTCATCTCAAAAATAAATTGCCGTGCAGCCAGGTCCTCATATTTGACATCGAAATTTACTTTCCAATTTAAACGTGCGCCAATGGGCTTGCCGTTGCCCAAAGCAGGATTGAAGATAAGATCGCGGCAGTAATTTTCAGCGGTGCTATCTAAAATACTGTAGCCCGAGGATTTTAATAGGTATGTTTTTACAACTCTGCCTTCGTTATCCACATAAAGCATAAACTCTGTATTACCGGAAATAGAATTTTCCTGTGCCTCGACAGGGTAGAAAACTTTTGGCACATGCTTTACAGTTGGCGGAGTGTAGCCTTTGATTGCAAAATTTCCAACGTTTCCGCAGCCGGTATAAAAAATAATGCCCGTTAGAATAATTCCTATAATTATTTTCATGGCAAACCTCCGTATAAATATTGTATCCGCAACGGGTTAAAATTTACCCTATAAACTCACTTTGAAAAAGAGCCATTATTATTAAATTTATAGTACCAGTTAACTACATCAATTTTCTAAGAAATATATATGCCTAAAGAAGCAGAAGAAATTCCCTTCGTAACTATTCAGCTTGATAGCTCTTCATCCGAGCCTTTATATGTACAGCTCTATAATGTAATCCGTGGATCCATTTTATCCGGCAGGTTGAAAGGCGGACTGAAGCTGCCGGGAACACGTACTCTCGCAAAGGAACTTGGAATTTCAAGGAACACTATTATTCTTGCATTCGAGCAATTAATAGCCGAAGGCTACATGAAGGGAAAGGCAGGTGCGGGGACTTATGTCTCGAGGGAAATTCCCGATAAGCAGCCAAGCGAAATGAAAAATCAAAAGATATATGAGGATTATTCAGCCGATTCGAAAAATAAAAAGTTATCTTCATTGTCCTCTCCCTCAATGCGATTTATGCCTGAAAATAATTTTATTCCTTTTCAGCATGGAATACCTTCCGTACAGGATTTCCGGTTTGATTTATGGCTTAAGATTTTTAATAAAATTATGCAGCGATTTTCAACCAAACAATTAGCTGAGGTTGATGGAGCGGGATACATTGGATTGAAAACCGCTATTTCAGAATATCTTCAAACTTATAGAGCCGTCAACTGTACTCCTGAACAGATATTTATTATCAACGGTTCGCAGCAGGGATTGTATCTGATCAGTAAAGTTCTAATGAAAGAGAATGACAGCGTACTGCTCGAAGATCCATTCTATTTTGGTGTAAGAGATGCCATTCGTTCATCTAAAGTTAACATAATTCCTATCCCCGTTGATGATGATGGAATTCAGGTTGATTTTGCGATTAAAAATTTTCCCAACGCAAATTTTATTTATACAACTCCATCTCATCAGTATCCTTTTGGCTCAACGCTGAGCAAACCAAGAAGATTAAAGCTGCTCGAGTTTGCAGGTGAAAATAATATTTGGATTATTGAAGATGATTATGATGGCGAGTTCCGGTATACGGCTAATCCGCTTCCATCTTTGCAGGGAATGGATAAATATGGCAGGGTTATTTATGTAGGCACTTTCAGTAAGATTCTCTTTCCCGGGTTGAGATTGGGATATCTCGTACTTCCCTCAATTAATCTTGTCGACTCATTTGCCGCTGAAAGGAAGGTAATTGACAGGCAGAGTTCGATTTTAGAACAGTTTGTTCTTGCCGAATTTATGAGAGAGGGACACTTTACAAGGCATATTAGAAAAATGAGAATTCTGTATAGAGAAAGACAGGAATTCTTAATCGATGAAATTAGAAAAGAACTTGGCGGCTTTATTACCGTTAAGCCTTCTGCTTCGGGTATGCACGTCCTTGCATGGCTTCCGGGATACTTAGATGATAAAGAAGTTTCAAAGGCTCTTAGATGCAATAATCTTACTGCCTTTCCTCTTTCAGATTTGGTTCTAAATTACAAAAGAAAGCCTGCGCTAATTTTAGGTTACACTGCATTTAATAAAGAAGAAATAAGATGGGGAGTAAGTATTTTAAAAGATACGCTCAAACGATTTTTCTAAATCAATCTTCCACGGGCAAGCCTTCAAGCTTCATAATCTTTAACGTGTTGGTTGTCTGGCACGGACCTTCATTCAGCTTGTAGTCGAAAATCATCTTACCGTCTTTAACATCTTCTTTAAAATGATAGTTTCTTAATTTGCGGATTGGATCTGCAAGCTTAACTAGCTCAAGGTCATGAGTTGCTATGGTGCCGGCGGCATTTGTTGCTGCAAGCCTTTTGATTAACATCGAGCTTCCTTTTAGGCGCTCTATGTTATTTGTTCCTCTGAATAATTCATCGATCAAAAAGAAAACCGGACATTCCGATTTTTCTATTTCATCAAGCAATGCTTTCAGTCTTCTAACTTCGGCATAGAAATAAGAAATGCCGTCGGTTAATGAATCATTAACTCTGATACACGTAAATAAATTGAAAAGTGAAATTTCCAATTCCTCTGCATTTACAACACTGCCGGCGTATGCAAGCGAAAGATTTATCCCCAGCGTTCTGATGAAAGTACTTTTACCCGACATATTAGATCCGGTAATTAAAGCTATCTCGCCATCCGGATTTAAAGAAAAATCGTTGCAGACTTTATTTTCATTTTTTATTAACGGATGTCCAATCTGTCTTCCCTTGAAAATAATCTTGCCTTCTTCATTTCCAATTATCTTTGGAAAGGTATATGCCGGATTTAGAAAAGCAAAGTTTGCCAGCGAGCAAAGCGCTTCAAGTTTATTCCATGCATCAATCCAGCTATTGAATTCACCTGCGATAAGATGATTATACTTGTATAATCTGAGCTTGTAAAAAATATCTACCGGGAAAATTGCTCTTATCATATTCCAGACAAATGGATTTCCCCTTCTCATTCTCAATATCTCTACCGAATTCCTTAATTTACTTATTAAGAATGACGGTTGCAGCTCGCCTCTTTTAAACGGCTGGCACAAAACGGATAACCTTGAACCTTCCTTATACTTGTATCTCTCAAGGAATCTAAAAACACCCTCAATTATTCTGAGCTCACCGGAAACAGCTTCAGCTTCATCAAGAATTTTGTCTTTCTCTTTATTTGAATATCGGAAAAGAGAAATGTAAATCAAGGTTGTAATGCCCCAGTACGCCGGTAGTAAATTCAACAGGAATAAAATAAGCAGCAATAAATTGAGAGGAGCCAGAAACGCTAGCATTATGAAAATAATTTTTATCTTTTCCGGCAGCTTATCTTTTCTATTTAAGGCGTTAGTTAAAAAATCTTCGTCAATTTTAAGTTTTGAAGAAAGAGCTGAATTCAGCTCAAGCTTATCTCTGAAAGCCGGTAAAGAAAAGATCGGAA
>JAJYIL010000205.1 GCA_021790055.1 Bacteroidota bacterium | reverse complement strand
GGCTTAAAGTCCTTATTAGAGAAGGATGGAATTCCTGGTAAAGCTCGGAAACAAGGTCATTGCCGCGGTCTACCGCCATTAAGTATTGAATCAAGTCGTTCGTGCCGATGCTGATAAAGTCAACCTCGCTTGCAAGCTCGTAGCTCATAACCGCAGCCGCCGGTACTTCAATCATAATACCTATTCTTATACTTCGGTCAAACGGAACTTTCTCTGCTCTCAATTCTTCTTTACATTTTGAAATGATAGCTAAGGACTTCCGTATTTCACTTCGAGTCGTCACCATAGGAAGCATCAGTTGAATATTTTTATTCTTGCTTGCTCTTAATACTGCTCTTATCTGCGTCTTAAATAATTTTTCATTTTCAAGCAGAAGCCTGATTCCTCTTAATCCGAGAAAAGGATTTGGCTCAGTAAAGCTGAAGAATTTAAATTTGTCGCCGCCTATATCAAACGCTCGTATAGTTAAAAGATTTGGATAAATTCTCGTTGCAAGCTTCTCATAAACATCTGCCTGTTCCTGTTCGGAGGGAAATCCGCCGAACTCTTCAAGTAGCTGTTCTGTACGGTAAAGACCAATTCCTTTAGCGCCGTTTGTAACGACAATTTCTATTTCGCCGGTAACATCCACATTTGCAAGAAGTGTAATTTCTTTGCCGTCTATTGTTTCAGCAGGCTGATCTTTCAGTTCTTTCAATCCTCGCTGAAGCTCTTCAAGGTGCTCTGCTTTCGTGTGGAAGAAATGAGTTTGCTCTTCCGTCGGATTGATTAATACATATCCATGGAAGCCGTCGACGATAATTGTGTCGTTTTCTTTAATTTGCTTTGTGGCATTATGAGTGCCGACCACACAAGGAATGTTTAATGAACGCGAGATAATTGCTGCATGAGAAGTTAACCCGCCATGGTCGGTTACAAAGCCTTTTACATTGCTGCGCGAAAGAAGAATCGTATCTGCCGGGGTTAATGTATCCGCAACAACAATGATATCATTTGTAATTCTTGACTCCCATCTCTTCTTTTGAAGATTACGGATAATCCGGTTCTTAATGTCTTCAATGTCGTTCGCCCTTTCGCTCATGTATTCTTCATGAGCCTTATTCATAAGCTGCTGATACTTGGATATCTCGTCATTTACGATATACTCAGGCTGCTTCTTTTCATCTGCAATTCTTTTCTTTATGTTGCCGATTAAGAATGGGTCATCCAGTATCATCAACTGGGCTTCAAAGATAGCAGCACGGTTCGCCTCCATCTTCTCCTTTGCAATAGAGAAAATCTTATCCAATTCTTTTTTAGATTTCTTGAGCGCTTCCTCAAAGTTTTGTATTGCCTCTTCAATGTTTGCCACTGCGCCGTCTTTAACTTCGAGCTTTTCTTTTGAATAAAGATAAACCTTACCGGTTATTATTCCCGGCGCCGCGGCAATTCCCGGAACCTTGTTAGTGGCTTCTTTAAATATCTGTTTAAAATTTTTCAAAGCTCGTCAAATCCTCTGTTGAAGTAATCCGTAATTTCATCGGCAGCCTGCTGCTCGTCTTCGCCTTCGAAGGTAAGCGTAATTTCCGAGCCCATCTCCGCTGCAAGAGTCATAACACCGATAATACTTTTTCCGTTAATGTTCAACCCGTCTTTTGAAATATAAAAATCGCATTTGTATTTTGCCGCCAGCTTAACTATGGTCGCCGCAGGTCTTGTATGTAATCCTGCCTTGTTTACAATTTTAACTTTTCTTTCAATCATTATTTATTTCTGCATATTAAAGAATCCGCAAGACATTTTAGCCACCGGCGGCTGCTTTCATCTTTCAGAATTTTTATTGAGTTCAATGCCTTTTGAGTGTATCTCTTTATCTCGCTGGATGCTTTATTTAAAATATCCAGCTTAACATATAAATTCTTATACGTTTGGATTTCCTCGTGCTTAATTCCTTTTTCTTCAATAACCTTAAGCAGCAGTTGTCTCTCTTTACCTCTTGCTTTTTCAAGCGCCTTTATAAAGAGAAAAGTCTTTTTACCTTCGACTAAATCTCCACCTACAAATTTACCGAAATCATTTTCATTACCGGTGACGTCCAACAAATCATCATGGATTTGAAAAGCAATTCCCAAGTTCTTACCAAACCAGGCAAGCGCCTTAATTTCGCTTTTACTGCCGCCTCCCAATATCGCACCGATGCTGCAGCACATCTCCATCATCGCAGCAGTCTTTTTTTGAATCATCAAAATATATTCTTCAATCGAAACCGACTTGCGACTCTCAAAATCCTTATCCAGGCTTTGACCTTCACAGACTTCTATCAATCCTTTTGTAAATTTTTTCAAGATGATTTTGGTATTACCGTCGCAGTCCTTTAAAAGATATTCGTATGCAACCGATAGCAAACTATCGCCCGAAAGTATCGCAGTGCTCAGGTCGTACTTCTTGTGAAGCGTTAAAAGATTTCTTCTCTTGTCCGCGTTGTCCATTATATCGTCATGGACAAGAGTAAAGTTGTGAAGAAGCTCTACCGCTGCTGCAGCGTTGTATGCCTTGCTTAAATTACCTCCGACAGCCTTAACCGAAAGCAGCACGAGCAGCGGGCGAAGCCTTTTGCCGCCTCCGTTAATAATGTATGCTGCCGGTTCGTATAAAGACTGCGGCTCCCTATCCTTGAGGCTTTGTTTTAGCTTCTGTTCAATTTTTCTTCTTTCCTTTCCAAGAAACCGGGAAAATTCTTTTTCGCTTCCCCTCATTAGTATAATTTTTCCTTTCGAATCAACTTGTTAGTTTTTAATTCTTCAATTGAAGACGAGCCGGTAAGGAACATTATCTTTCGTACTATTTCAAACCACTCTTTAATTAATATTTGCACGCCTTCCGCACCGGCTTTATTCAGCTCGTGAAGAATAATTCTCGCCGAAGCGGCAATGTCTGCGCCAAGCGCTAGAGCTTTTGCGGCTTCTATTCCATTATTAACTCCGCCGGAACCGATAAGAATAAAATCAAATTTGCCTTTTAACTCCGCTACTGTTCGAATGCAATATGATGCCGGCAAACCCCAATCCCAGAATTCATAATTTCCGACTTCATTGTTCCTCAGAATTTCAACACCTGCCCAGCTTGTTCCGCCGGCGCCGGCAACATCAATTCCCTTCACTCCGGCTTCAAGTAATTTTTTCGCCGCGTCTTTGGAAATGCCTGCTCCAACTTCTTTTACAATTACCGGAATATTAATGAACTTAACAAGCTTTTCAATCGACCTAAGTAAGCCGCTAAAATCAGGCTCGCCTCTTTTCTGTAAAAGCTCCTGCACGGGATTTGCATGAATAAACATTCCGTCTGCCTCAACAAGCTCGGCTATGTACTTTATGCCGTCATAGTCTTTCAGCTTTGCAATCTGAGCCGCACCGATATTTCCAAGTACAGGAATTTTAGGCGCGTTCTTCCTTATAATTTTATAAGATTCATTGAATTGCTTAGTCTCAAGCGCCAATCTCTGGCTGCCGACGCCTATCGCAATATTCAATTCGCTCGCCGCCAATGCAAGCTGACCGTTTATGTTTTCTGTTTCTTTGGCTCCACCGGTCATGCATGAAATAAGAAACGGGTAGCTGATTTCTTTTCCGAAGAAATTTGTCTTGAAATCAATCTTTCCAATCTCAACTTCCGTAATAGCGCAGTGAATGAATTCATATTTATCGAAGCCGGTCGTCTTCTGCTTAAAGGCGACATCATCGGTAAGGCATAATTCAAGATGCTCTATCTTCCGCTGTGAGATATGGTTTGAGCTTTCAGCCATAAAAATGAAAAATATTATTTGCCTGAAAAGATATTAAAATTTGTCGAAAAATCCTTAGAGACTTTCTTTAAGCTTATTCTCTTTCACAATCAAATGTAGCGAACGGAATGCTTAGCCTAATTTCATTTCCTTTCGTTGAAATTTCATTTAACCTGTCTTCAATAGAATTAAAAATTTCATGCCGGGAATGTTCATCTACAATTTCCTTCCAGGGCGGTAGGAACCAGTATTTTATAAACGAATGATTGAACATCGAAGAGGCATCGACAAATCGTAAATAAAAAATATCTTCTTTTATTTCCCTTACTGAAAAGCAATTGGAAATTGCCAGCTCTTTCATCTCATTTAGCGGTTTCCGCTTGTGGTATATATGCTCTCGCATCTTCTTTATCGAATCTTGCAAATTTCTTTTCTCAAGCTCTTCTTTCAAAATATTGTAGAATTCAAGCATCGAACCGTCAAGGTTCATTGTAAATAAAAACTGCGCGCCGGGCTTTATTACTCTTTTACACTCCGAAAAAGTCTCTGGAAGGCTTTCAACATTATTGATGCCGTTATTGGAAACTATCAAGTCAAAATATGCATCTTCGAACGGAAGCTTTTCGGCAGAAACCTCAATTATTTTTATGTTTGTTAATCCGTATTTCTTTATCTTAAGTTCGGCTCTTTCATTTGTTGCCTTCCATGGATCAATTCCGTAAACAAAGGATGATACTCCGAGCCTCTGAGCAATTTCAATAGATGGAAAGCCTGTGCCGCTGCCTATGTCCAGTACTTTCATTCCCTTTTTCATCCTAATCAAATTTAATATGCTCATCCCGAATGGCGCCGACCAGAGAGGTAATTCGTCTATAACCGAAGCCAGTCCTTTATCTTCGGGATTAAATCTATGTTCAAAATATTTGTTCATAAGAGAAACTCCTTTTAACTACCGCAACTTTGGAAAAATACTCGATAAGTCAAAATCTTTTTAGAAAAAATTATTTGGACTTTCCTGCTTATTATTTATTTTTCAACTATGAAAATTTAATAAGGGTACTTTATGAAAAAACCCCGACTGTCCTTCTGGCAAATCTGGAATATGAGCTTCGGGTTTCTCGGTATTCAATTCGGATTCGCTCTTCAAAATGCAAACGTAAGCAGAATTTTTGAAACGCTCGGCGCAAGTGTAGATACTATACCTATACTTTGGATAGCAGCGCCGGTTACCGGTCTTATTGTTCAGCCAATCATCGGACACATGAGCGATAAAACCTGGGGAAAGCTTGGAAGGCGTAGACCATACTTTTTAAGCGGCGCCGTACTTGCGTCCCTTGCACTGCTGGTTATGCCGAACTCCCCAGTACTCTGGGTCGCTGCAGGAATGCTTTGGATCATGGATGCATCAATAAATATTTCTATGGAGCCTTTTAGAGCTTTCGTCGGAGACATGCTGCCTTCCGAACAAAGAACGGCGGGCTTTTCTATGCAAAGCTTTTTTATAGGCACTGGCGCTGTAATAGCATCAGCGCTGCCATACATTATGACAAATTGGTTTGGCATTTCCAATACTGCTGCTAAAGGCGATATACCGGAATCAGTAAAGCTTTCGTTCTACATTGGCGGCGCAGTATTTCTTGCTGCTGTTGTCTGGACTGTCTTCTCTACAAAAGAATATTCGCCGGAAGAGCTTCTTAGGTACAGCGAAACAGGCAATTCTTCTAAACAGAATCAATCCGAAACTTCAACATTAAGGGATAGATCCAATTTCATTAGGAATGGTTTGTTATGGCTTTTGTTTGGAACAGCAGTTACTGTTTACCTTGCTGTCAAAAATCTTGAGCTTGGACTATATGTCCTTTTTATCGGCGCAGCAATCTTTGGGCTTTTGCAAATCTTAGTCGGAGTACTTGTACATCAAAATAAAACTGATAACGGCTTTGTGGTTGTCATAAATGATTTTTACACGATGCCGAAGACGATGCGGCAGCTTGCTTTCGTTCAGTTCTTTTCCTGGTTCGCCTTGTTTTCGATGTGGATATACACCACGCCTGCAGTTACTCATCATATTTACGGGGCTACAGACGCAGCTTCGAAATTATATAATAAGGGCGCTGATTGGGTAGGAGTTTTGATGGCTGTCTATAATGGTTTTGCTGCAGTAATGGCTTTCGTTCTTATTTGGCTTGCAAAGATTACAAGCAGAAAGACGGTTCACTTTATCAGTCTTGCAATCGGTGGATTGAGCCTTGCTTCTTTTTATATAATCAAGAATAGATC
>JAJYIL010000204.1 GCA_021790055.1 Bacteroidota bacterium | reverse complement strand
ATCATCTGTGTAGCCCTCGTGATGGTTCTGCGGATAATTTATGCTTTCGAGTATGCATACATAGTAAAACATATTCCTTCCTCTTATTTATTCTTTTTTGCCTGCCGGGGCGTAATTTTGAGCGAAGCTCTCTCTTCTTGCCGAATATTTAGCATGGCTTCGCTTCGCTATGCCGCTGCAGGCTTCCTTTTATCGCTTCGCTCAAAACGAAGCCTGGTGGAGGTGGCGGGAGTCGAACCCGCGTCCGAAGTTAAGCACCATAGAACTTCTACACACATAGTCTGTTGTTTTTTCGACTTAAAGTTACTCAATAGACAAAGATCGCTTTAAGCCAGCTCATTGAGATTTCACCTTATCCATAAGAGCGATAGACTCGGCAATCATACCTGAACGACGCTCAATTGATTCCCGGTATGAGAAGAACCATTGAACGGCTGCTATTTAATTAAGCAGCTAAGGCGTAATTAGATTCGCCAGTTATTGTTTTATTCCCAATTGTTTAGCGTGTGTTCGGGGAACACGGTGCGCAGTTCCACGTCTCTTCAACCCCGTCGAAACCAAAATTCACCCCCTTCTTTTGAGTTTGGAGTAAGGATTATTGAGTATGGATTTTTCAATAAGAACTATTCATAAATTTTTTGAATCTATGATTTCCAGATAAAGTCTTTGTTGCCTGCCGCATGATTTTCATATCTAGCAAGAACAAAAAATAAGTCAGATAACCTGTTTAAAAAGATAATAATTTTTTCGTCAATATTCACCGACTTATTTAATGCAACAACTCTTCTTTCCGCACGGCGGCAAACTGACCTGCATACGTGCAAAATCGCTGCACCTTTCGTCCCGCCCGGTAATATAAAATTCTTTAGCGGTTCAAGTATTTCTTCAAACCGGTCAATGGCTTTTTCAGCATCGAGGAAAAAGTCTTCTTTTATTTTAGGTATAAGGTTCTTTTTATCTTTTTTTATATCCGGTGCAGCTAAATTTGAACCAACCTCAAATAATTCATTCTGAATTTTAATTAGAAGGTTTTTAACCTCTTCGTGTCTAACTTCAGTTACAGCAAAACCGATGAGTGAATTTAACTCATCCACGGTACCGTATGCTTCGATGCGGGAAGAATCTTTTGACACTCTATCGCCGCCGAAGAGTTCTGTCTCACCCTTATCGCCGGTTTTAGTATAAATCCTTGTCATTTCCTAAAAGGAAGATTTTCAACAATTGCTTTATATTTATTCCCGTTTCCGTCTTTAGCTAATAACCGGGTACCGCTTTCGATAAAGCTTTTTCTGATATATGCCAAACCGATATGCCTTCCACATTTTGCCGAGTAACCTACCGAAGTTACTACACCTGCATCGTTCCCGTTCTCATCAAATAAATTTAACTGATCGTTTTGATGGACTTGTTCGTCAAATGAAATTCCTTTTAAATACTTTTGAACTTTATCATAAGTTTCAAGCCTTGCAATTACTTCTTGACCTATGTAGCATCCTTTCGTCGAGCTTAACAAATCTATGAGGTTTGCTTCATGAGGATTGAATTGATCGTTTAACTCATTTGGTGTAGAGGGTATTCCTTTAATTATGCGGTAGCAATTGTAGGCGTCTTCGCCAATAAGGTTAAAATCAAATATTCCCTTATTGTTTATCATGAAATCGACAAGCTTAACGGAATTATCCGGGCTGCATAAAATCCAGAATTTTTGACTGCCGTTCTTATCAACGATTCTTGCAAGATTAAACAAAATTCCTTCAGACATGATAGACTTAAATTTATTAGCTTCAACCTCGTCTACTGCACCACCGCAAACAAGGGTCATAAATGATTCTACTTGAGGTCCGATCAATTCAAGCAGCGAGTACTTGTCTTTAGTGTTTACAACTCTTACATCATCTATAATAATGTACTTTTCAATCCAACTCTTCACTTTATTTTTAAAGAAACTGCTGCAGATTAAAAGCTGGTAATCTTCAAAGTTCAAAATTGTTGCAGTATCAATTATTTTTCCCTTTTCGGTCGTAAATATCGTTCTTGAAAGGTTATCTTTACCCAGATCTTTTATGGAGTTTGTAGATATTCTGTTTAAATAGTCAAGAGAATCTTTTCCGCTCAATTGGAATATACCGCTGTCCGAAATATCTCTAAGTCCCACGCCGTTATTAAGTGAATTCAACTCGTCTTCATAAGAATCAAAGATTTTGAACCTTTTATATCCGCTTATCTCTTCGGGCTGGTAACCTAATCTTTCAAAATATGAATGAAGCACATTATTTTTTATTTCATTCTCGAACATTTTACTCCTATTTTATCCAGGTATTACTTTGGTAATAAAACAAACGTCACAAAATTACAAAACAAACGCTCACGTTACAATGCAGTAGAAAATATCAGAAGGATATATGGCTGTATTTTTCTTTTATTTGTTCCAATTCTTTTATAACGATATTAAATTTCAGAACCAGGTCTTCGACTAAATCAACTACAAGTGGATTATCAATGTCTTGCTCTACTGCATCCTCAATCTTAATGCATTTATCGGAAATGGCATGTATGCCGAATGTTAGGCTGCTGCCTTTCAGTTTGTGTGCATAAAATTTAACCTGGTTTTTATCTTTTTGAACAGCCGCATTTTTAATCCGCGCTATGCTCAAAGGCAAATCCTTAATATAAATATCCAGAAGCTCAACGACGAAGTTGAGATCTTCAGCAGATTTTATATCCTGTAATAAATCAATTTTACTTTCATCAACATACCTGGCGGGTTCCAAATTTCTTTCATCCTTTGCAAGCCTGGTGTTTTTGTCTTGGTAGATAATCGTTCCCCATTTTTGAAGTGAAGCTTGAAGCTCTTCTACCCGTACCGGCTTACCGATGTACCCGTCCATCCCTGCCGAAAGACATTTTTCTCTATCGCCCTGCATTGCGTTTGCAGTCATTGCAATAATCTTAGGTCTCTCTTCCCCGTTATAGTTATCAAGGATGTATTTGGTTGCTTCATAGCCGTCCATCTCAGGCATAAAAATATCCATTAAGACTATGTCATAATTTATTCTTTTAATCGCTTCGATTACCTCAAATCCGTTTGCGGCTACGTCTGCCCTGAATCCCAGCCTCTCTAATATTCTTAAAGCAACCTTTTGATTCACTACGTTATCTTCGGCTAAAAGAATTCTTAGCGGCAGCCGGTGTCCTAATTCAGTATCTAATTTAATTTCAGTTTTTAGACTGCTCGACTGCGCTTTATCCTTGCCGGATAAAATTGAAGTAAGACAATCATAAAGTTGAACCTGCTTGATAGGCTTTGTTATAAATGCAGCAAAGTTTAAATCATTAAACTCTTGAGCCGCGTCTTTCTTTCCAATTGATGTAAGAATTACTACCGGGAGATCTTTTCCCGCCGGCAGTTTACGAATTTCTTTTGTAAGCTCTACACCATCCATTACCGGCATATGATAATCTAATACGGCAACGTCAAATACCTCACCATTCTTAACAAGGCTTAAGGCTTCGATAGGATATTCAATTACAACCGGCTGCATGCCCCAGTTGCCGGTTTGCATTCTTAAAATTCGTCTGTTGGTTGCGTTATCATCAACTATTAAAGCCTTCTTGCCGTCAAGCTCGATAGCTTTCCCCTTCAAATATAATTTGGATTTGGAAGGAGCCTGTTCGGCGACAATGGTAAAATAAAATGTAGAGCCTTTGCCATACTTGCTCTCAAACCACATCTTTCCACCCATCATCTCGGCAAGCCTTTTGCTTATTACAAGCCCCAGCCCGGTACCGCCATGCGTTCTTGTTGTAGAAACATCAACCTGGTTGAATGCCTTAAATAATCTATCGATCCTGTCTTCGGGTATTCCTATGCCTGTATCTTTTACGAAGAACTGAATTTCAAATTTATTTTCATTAATCTCTTTAGAAGAGACAGCAAGATAGACTTCTCCCTTTTCTGTAAACTTAATCGCATTGTTAAGAAGGTTTGTGATAATCTGCTTTAGCCTGGTTGCGTCTCCATTTATAGTTTGAGGCGTATTATTTTCGATAAGATAAGCGAGGTCTAATCCTTTGTCGCCAGCTTTTGAAGCCAATAAATCAAGACAGTCTTCAATGCAATCCTTCAAGTCAAACGGCTGCATCTCGAGCTCTAATTTCTCGGATTCGATTTTCGAAAAGTCAAGTATGTCGTTTATTATAACAAGAAGGTGGTCGCCGCTGAGGCGGATTGTTTCTACAAATTCTCTTTGCTCATCGCTTAAATTTGTATCAAGAAGAAGCCCGGTCATCCCGATTACGCCGTTCATCGGTGTTCTAATTTCGTGGCTCATCAAGGCAAGGAATTCGCTCTTAGCCTTAGTTCCTGCCTCCGCCTTGACAATTGCGGCATCAAGCTCGGCATTCTTTTTTATCAGCTCCTCCTGGATGTTATTTCTCTTAATTACTGCGCCCAGCATAGATGCCATTGTTACCAAAAGCGATTCCTCATTCGGCGTCCACTCTCTATCGGTCTGGCAATCGTCGAAGCCAAGGAAACCCCAGTAGAGCCCATCAATCATAATAGGAGATAAAATGATCGATTTTATATTCGGATCAATAAATAACCGGCGATCTTCGTCCGGCAGATTCTTCATAACAAAGCTAAGCGGCTTGCCGTTCGAGAATGTATCATAAAATTTAAGCGATTCGAACCTTGAGTACGAAAGCTTTTGCAGCTCTATGTTTTCAATCTGCCGTTCCGTATTTTCCGACGTCCATTCATAAAGCAGACTAACGTACATCTCACCGGTATCTTCAATAGACTTATGTTTATAGATATAAGCGCGGTTTACATCTACCGCTTCGCCGAGGATCTTTAATGCAGAGGGAAAACCAACCTCAGAATTATTGATTGCAATCAGCCTTTGTGTAGCTTCGGCAATTCCTTGCAGAAGGCTGTCCCTCTTCTTGGCAAGAATTTCACTTGCCTTTCTAAGTGAAATATCCTTGAAGATGCTTAACAAAAGAGTCTTATCACCAACTCCTTCAATAAAAGATTGACTTACTTCAAAGTCTACTACGTCGCCGTTCCAAAGCACGTATCTTTTATCAACGCTTCCCAGGAAAGAATGATTTTGAAAGTTCACGGCATACTCGTCCAATAACTTTTCAGCCGTACTTTGGGAAAGGACATTTGTCAGCAGATGATGTTCAATGTCGATTTTATCTTTGCCGAAGATTTGGGAGTAAGCCCTATTGCACATAAAAACATAGCCGCTTTCATCCGTAAGACTCATACCGTTTGAAGATTTCTCCCAAACGTTTTTAAATATGCTGTCGGAAATATCTGTATTTGCTTCAACTTTGTAACGCTCGCTTAGCTCGTGTAGAATACCGTGCGCCAGGTATTTATCATCCTCCCTTACCACCATCGCGCTTATTTCCAGCGGGATTAATCGCCCATCTTTATGCTTCAGCGATATTACTTCATTTTTTACTTTCTTCTCTTTAAAGAGCTTAGTAAAAACTTTTAAGGCTTTCTTTGTTTCAGTCGGAGGAACAAAGCTGGTAATAAATTTATGCGCTAATTCATCAGTGCTATAACCGAAAAGATCTATGCACTTTTCCCCGATGGAAAGAATTTCACCAGCCTGGGTAATTTTAAAAATAACATCGACAGAGGCTTCTAAAATTAGTTTTTGGGTTTCTAGATCCTTTTTGAAAGAAGCAAAGATAGCAGCAAAGTTTTCTGCAACCGGTTTAAATTTTGCCGGTATTTTATTTTCGGAAAGAAGCTCTTTCAGGAAATTTTCAAATTCTTCCCCCGAATTGACCGGGGTTAATTCCGATAGTTCACGCTCGATATGTTTTGAAGAGCCGGTGGTGTCTTTTTTCAATTGAATTTTTCTGAAGATGGTAAATTATAAGTCAATAAAGATTAGTCCTTAAAAGAAAATCTAATTAGTAAATTTTTTCATGCTAATTTATAAAAATTGTCACTATCATCCGACTAAAATTTAATTTAGTCAAAAAAGTTTTGAATTTAGAATATATTTTAATAAAAGCTATCAAAT